>NZ_JBSFWT010000057.1:0-47221 GCF_053594975.1 Streptomyces sp. NPDC002537 | reverse complement strand
AGGGGTGGTTCGGGACGTAAAGCGAAGCAGTCCCGAACCACCCCGGAGCGGCACGGCCCCGCACCAGAACCACGGCGACGAGCCCACAACCAGCCCGTCCGGCGTTTGAGGACGCGACCGCAGGGAGCCCCCGCCGCAGGCGGCGAACCGCCCGCACCCGACAACGACGAGCGGCGCAGCCAACCCGCACCCGACAACGCCCCAGCCAGCGCAGCGCTACGGCATCAGGTGATAGTCCGGAAAGTTCCCCGGCAACCGCTCCCCCGAGGGCCCCCGCGTCACCGCTCTCACCAGGAGCTCGCCGCCCACGAACGCCCCCCGCCACGACGCCCCGAACCCCCCGAAGAGCTCCTCGCGGTCGCCGCGGGACCGCGGCACCCCGTGGCCGACCTTGAACGCCCTTATCTGCGGGGCGAGTCGGTGGTACGTGGTGGGGTCGTCGCAGGAGAGCGTGGCCACCAGGGCGCCGTTGCTGGCGTTCATGGCGGCGAGCAGCTCCGCCTCGGTGTCCACCAGGACGATGGTGTCGACGGGTCCGAACGGCTCGGCGTGGTGGAGGGGTGAACTCGGGGGCGGGTTGAGGAGGGTGACGGGAGGGACGTACGCGGTGGTGTCCTGGCCCGGCAGGAAGTGCCCGTCGGCGAGCGAGCCGCGGTGCAGCGGGACGGCGCCCCGGTCGATCGCCTCCGCCACCTGGTCGGTGAGCTCCTTGGCCTTGGCCGCGTTGACGAGGGGGCCGAAGTCCAGCTCCGGCAACGGGTCTTCGGGCGAGGCGACCGCCAGCGGGTGACCGAACCGGATGGCGCGCACTTCCGGCAGATAGACCGCCAGGAAGTCGGCGAAGGCCGCCCGTTGGACCACGAACCGGGGGTAGGCCGTGCAGCGCTGCTTGGCGTAGTCGAAGGTCTTGCGGATGCGGGGGGCGAGGCCGTCCCAGTCGGTGAAGTTCCAGATGCCCCAGGTGTTGAGGCCCTCCTGTTCGAGGATGTGGCGCTTGCCGAGGTCCGCCACGGCGGTGGCGACCCGGGCGCCCGTGTCGCGGCCGCCGACGAAGGAGACGCAGCCGATCTCGGGGGCGCGGACCAGGGCCTCCGACAGTTCGCCGCCGCTGCCGCTGACCAGGGTCAGCGGGAGACCTTCACGGGCGGCGAGCGCGGCGGCCAGGGTCAGGCAGGCCAGGCCGCCGTCCGTCGGCGTCTTGGCGATGACGGCGTTCCCGGCCAGCGCCTGGACGAGCATGGCGTGGACGAGGACGGACATGGGGTAGTTCCAGCTGGCGATGTTGCTGACCGGGCCGGCCAGCGGGGCGCGCCCGTCGAGCATGCGGTCGATGCCGTCGACGTACCAGCGGACGCCGTCGACGGCGCGGTCCACGTCCGCCTGCGCGAGCCGCCACGGCTTGCCGATCTCCCAGACGAGGAGGAGGGCGAGGAGTTCGCGGTGCTCGGTGAGGGCGTCGAGGGTGGCGGACACCCGGGCGCGGCGGTCGGCGAGCGGGACCTCGCGCCAGGCGCGGTGCTGGTCGAGGGAGGCCCGTACGGCGTGGTGGGCGGTGGCCGCGTCGAGCCGTGGCGGGCCCGCGACGGGGGTGCCGTCGACGGGGGTGGTGGCGGGCAGCGGGCGTCCGCCGGCCTGCCAGAACCCGTTCCAGAGGTTGAGGACGCGCCGGTCCCGGAAGGCCTCGGGGGCGACGGCCCGGCAGCGCTGCCAGGCGGTGGCCCATTCCGTACCGGGCTTGAGCACGAGGTGATCGAGGGTGGGTGCCATCGTGGATCTCCGCTCTCGGTGCACAGTCGGGGCGGGGAAAGTGGCGCTGTCCCCGAACCGTAGCGAGGCGGCTGGGCCCGGTGGGGCTCCCCGCGTCCGATGAGTCCGACGTCACGTCCGGCCCGTGGCCCCGGCGGGCGGTGCCGCCGAGGAGAATGGGGCGTCCACCGCCACCACCAGCACCGGGACTGATCGACATGGGACGGGTCACCGCGCGACGCCGCGTCATCCGCATCCGGGACGGGGCCGTCGGCGCCCGCCCCGACACCTTGGTCGCCGAGGAGCCGATGGAGATCCGGCTGAACGGCAAGCCGCTGGCGATCACCATGCGCACCCCCGGTGACGACTTCGCGCTGGCGGCGGGGTTCCTGGTGAGCGAGGGTGTGCTGGGCGGTGCCGGGGACCTGGCCAACATCGTCTACTGCGCCGGGGCGACCGAGGACGGGTCGAACACGTACAACGTCGTCGACGTACGGCTCGCGCCCGGCGTCCCGCTCCCCGACATCGCGCTGGAGCGCAACGTCTACACCACGTCGTCGTGCGGCCTGTGCGGCAAGGCCAGCCTGGACGCCGTACGGACGACCGCGCGTCACCCGCTCTCGGACGGGCCGTCACCGATGCGGCTGACCCCGGAGTTGCTCTCCGCCCTCCCCGACCGGCTGCGGGCCGCGCAGCAGGTCTTCGACCGGACGGGCGGGCTGCACGGCGCGGCGCTCTTCTCCGCGGAGGGTGAACTCCTGGACGTGCGCGAGGACGTGGGCCGGCACAACGCGGTCGACAAGATCGTCGGGCGGGCTCTCCAGCGGGGGCTGCTGCCGCTGTCGGGCACGGTGCTGCTGGTGTCGGGGCGCGCCTCGTTCGAGCTGGCGCAGAAGGCGGTGATGGCGGGCATCCCGGTGCTGGCCGCGGTCTCGGCGCCGTCGTCGCTGGCGGTGGACCTCGCGGCGGAGACCGGCCTGACGCTGGTGGGCTTCCTGCGCGGCTCGTCGATGAACGTGTACGCGGGCGAGGAGCGGGTGGTTCTGGACTAGCGGTGGCCCCGGGCCGGTTCGCCGCCTGCGGCGGGAGCGCCCTCAAGGATGTGCGGGCGTAGTCCGCAGCCTGCGGGCCACAGGACTGCGGGCCGCAGGCCAAAGAGCCACGGTCCGCAAATCCAGCCCGTCCGGCGATTGAGGACAGCGCGCGAAGCGTGCTTCGGGGTCTGGGGCGGAGCCCCGGTCCGGGGTCGGCGGGCGCCCCCGCCGAGAGCCCTCACTCCCCCGGGTCCTCCGCGACGCGCCGCAGCAGAGCCAGGAAGCGGTCGCGCTCCGCGGGCGACAGCCCGGCGAGCAGCGTCTCGTTCGCCTCCTCGCCGAGGACGGCCAGCCGCGTCTGGAGTCTGCGCCCGTCCGCCGTGAGGGAGATCGCGTTCTTGCGCCGGTCGGCCGGGTCGGGGGCCCGGGTGATGAGTCCGGCGGCCTGCAGGTCGTTGAGGATGCCGACCATGTCCTTGGGGTCGAACCCGGTCGTGCGCCCGAGTGCGGCCTGGGCGACCGGTCCGAGGTCCGCGACGGCGGACAGCACCGCGTGGTGCGTCATGCGCATGCCCTCGCGGGCGAGCGCCTCGCCCACGAGGCGACGGCCGCGCGCGGAGGCGCGGTTGAGCAGCCAGCTGGGGAGGGCGCGGATCCGGGTGAGCTCGGGCTCGTTCTCTGCCATGCCACGACTCTACCGAAACAATCATTGGACTCCCCAACGAATCGGGGATACCGTTGGGACCACCAACGACACCTGGGAGGTTTCCATGCGCCGCGTCCGCTATCACCGGAACGGTGGCCCCGAGGTCCTGTGCGTCGAGACGGCGGACGTCCCCCGGCCGGGCCCCGGTGAACTCCTGCTGCGCACCGAGGCGGTCGGGGTCACCCTGCCGGTCGTCCGGAAGGTGCGCGAGGGCGGCCTCGCGCTGCCCGCGAGCCTCGGCGGGGAGGTCGCCGGCGAGATCGTCGCCGTCGGCCCGGACGTGACGGGCTTCGCCGTGGGCGACCGCGTCACGGGCCTGTGCTTCGCCGACGGCTACGCCGACCACTCGGTCCTGCACTCCGCCATGGCCTCCCCCGTGCCCGGCTCCGCGAGCGCTACGGACGCCGTCGCGCTGGTGCGCTGCGGCCTGGTCGCCCTCGGCGCGTACGCGGCCGCCCGCCCCGCCGACGGCGAGTCCGTGCTGGTGACGGCGGCGGCGAGCGGCGTGGGCCACCTCGCCGTGCAGCTCGCGAAGGCACGCGGGGCGAAGCGCGTGGTGGGCGCGGTGAGCTCGGCGGCGAAGGCCGAGTTCGTGCGGTCGCTGGGCGCGGACGAGGTCGTGACGTACGACGGACTCGCGGACGTCGGCTCCGTCGACCCCGTCGACATCGTGCTGGACGCGGTCGGCGGCGAGCTCCTCACCCCCGCGCTCGCCGCCCTCGCGCCGGGCGGCCGGCTGGTGGCGTACAGCTCGGGCGGCGGCACGATCCAGGCGTACGACCTGCTGGTCGGCGCGAAGTCCGCGATCGGCTTCCAGATGGCGCTCGTCGCCCGGCACCGGCCGGCGCTGATGGAGCAGTGGCGCCAGGAGCTGTGGGAACTCCTCGCCGCCGGGCGGCTGCGGCCGCGCATCCATGCCGAACTGCCGCTGGAGCGGGCCGCCGAGGCGCATCGGATCATCGAGGGGCGCGCCAACCTCGGCAAGGTGGTGCTGCGCCCGGTGTGAGCTCATTGGCGCAATCCGCCTTGTGGGACCACCGCCCGCCCCGTACGTTCGGCCCACCGGGCAGGTGCGCAAGTGCCGCCCGGTTTCCACGTGTCACGACATGTCACTTGCGTCTCGACGTGAGCCAAAACATGAACCCGACGTGAACTCGACGTGAAAGGGCCGGGCCATGGCGCCGCTCCCCCGCACGGCTTCCCGACACACCGTCACCCGGCCGTCCCGGCCCGTCCGTGGCGCCCTCGCGCGGACGGCGGCCGCCGCGCTGACGGCCGCGCTGGCCGCGCTCGCCCTCCAGCCCGCGCCCGCGGGCGCCTCGGACCCCACCGGTTTCCCGGGCCCCGCCGGTTTCGAGGAGCGTGTCCTGTTCAAGGCCGGGCGGGACGGCGGGGAGCAGCCCTATTCCTGCTTCCGGATCCCGGCGCTCGTGACCACCGCCCGGGGCACGCTGCTGGCCTTCGCCGAGGGGCGAAGACACAACTGCGGTGACGCGACCGACATCGACGTCGTGCTCAGGCGCTCCACCGACGGCGGCCGCACCTGGGGCCCGCTGCTGGTCGTCGACGAGGGCGGCGGCGACACCCACGGCAATCCGACGGCCGTCGTGGACCGGCGCACCGGCCGGATCGTGCTGGCGACGACCTACAACGCGGGCCGCGCCGACGCCGCCAACTGCGAGGTGCCCTGCGACCGCACCCCGCACGCGCAGTACAGCGAGGACGACGGCAGGAGCTGGTCGCGGCCGCGCGACCTCACCGGGGACCTCCGGCCGCGCGGCTGGAACTCCTGGTACGCGAC
This sequence comes from Streptomyces sp. NPDC002537, assembly GCF_053594975.1. Classification (NCBI taxonomy): domain Bacteria; kingdom Bacillati; phylum Actinomycetota; class Actinomycetes; order Kitasatosporales; family Streptomycetaceae; genus Streptomyces; species Streptomyces sp. NPDC002537. Next base: position 41,934 of record NZ_JBSFWT010000057.1, on the reverse strand, counting down.
CGGGCCGGGCCACGGCATCCAGCTCCGCCACGGCCCGCACCGTGGCCGGCTCGTCCTCGGGGTCAACGCCGAGAGCCACGACGGCACCCGGGTCACCGCCACCCACGCGGCGCTCGCGCTCAGCGACGACGGCGGGGCGCACTGGCGGCTGGGCGCCGTGGACAGTTACCGGATCGCGCGCGACGGGACGTACCGTCAGAAGCCGTCCGAACTCGCCCTGGCCGAGCGGAGCGACGGCGCGATCCACGTCAACGGCCGTGAGCAGAACGGCACGGACCTCGGCAACCGCGACGTCGCGGTGAGCAGTGACGGGGGCGAGCACTTCGACGCCCCCTTCCGGGCCCTCCCCGACCTCTACGCCCCCACGGTCCAGGGCTCCGTCGTGCCGCTGCGCGGCGGCCGCTGGCTGCTGTCCGTGCCCGCGGACCCCGACCGCCGCCGTGTGATGACCGTCCGTTCCTCGTACGACGAGGGGCGCACCTGGGAGAGCGTGGAGCGCGGCGGGCGTGTCACGCCCGACTGGTCCGGCTACTCCGACCTGGCCGTCGTCTCGCCGGGCACGGCCGGGCTGCTCTACGAGGCGGGCAGGTCCGACGCGCGCGAGGAGATCCGCTTCGCCCGCTTCACGGAAGGCTGGCTGGGCCCGCGCCGCGCGCCCGACCCGACGACCCCGGACCGGGCGCCGGGCGCGCCGGGGGCGTACGTCCTCGGCGGGGCCCGGCCGGTCGCGGGCCGCTTCGGCGGGGCGCTGTCGTTCGACGGCAGGAGCGGCGCCGTACGGCTGCCGTTCCGGGACTCCCTGCCCTTGGGGACGCGGGACTTCACGGCGGCGCTGTGGTTCCGTATGCCGTCGTCCGCCCCTCCCTCGGAGCAGCCGTTGCTGTGGATGGGCGGCGTCGGCGGCGCCCCGCAGGTGTCGCTGCGGGGCGAGCCGGACGGTGTGGCCGGTTCCCTCACGGCGGTCGCGGGGCCGGGTCCCGCCCGGTCGGCGACGGCGCGGGTCGCGGGCGCGTACCGGGACGGCGCGTGGCACTTCGCGGCGCTGCGGCGGGCCGGCGGGCGGCTCACGCTCACCGTGGACGGAACGTCCACGGTGGTGGCGAATGTACGGGGGTCGGTGAGCCGGACCTCCACCTTCGGTGTGCACCTGGCCCAACGGCCCGACAGTCGCGGCTTTCTGACGGGGGATCTGGAAGAGGTGCGGGTGTACGGGCGGGGGCTGTCGAACCGCGAGCTGGCGCGGCTGCGCGATTCCGGCGGCGCGGGGGTGGCCGCCCGCGGGCTGCGGGTGTGGCTGCCGCTGGACCGGGTCGTCCCGCCGGGCGGGTAGGGGCGGGGCCCGGCCCTCGTACGGCAGGGGCACCGGATGCGGCGAGCGGGCCGCGTCCGGTGCCCCTGCCGTACGACCCCTGCCGTACGAGCGGAGGCGATTCTTCCGCCACCGCCGCGGCAAGCCCTGGCAAAGGCGGGGCCATCGGCTTGTCAGTGCAATGTCACATTACTAGTGTACGGGCGCTCACTCGGCTCAACTGACGCATCATCAACTTCCGTCAGGAGAAGCGATGTACGCCATACGTCATGTGCGCAGAGGGCTGCTCGCCGCCGCCCTCGCCGCCTGTCTCGCGTTACCCGTCGCACAGGCGACGGCCGCCCCCACGACTCCCGACCGGCCGCCGACGGCCGCGGGCGGCCCGGCCCGGGGCAATCCGCACGACGAGGTCGACCGGCTGGCCGCGCCGCCCGCGAAGGGGCGGCAGGAGCCCGTGCCCGGCGGCGGTCTCGTCCGGCCGGGCCGGATACCCGGCGCCGCCGACCCCGGCGGCAAGCCCGTCCGCAGACCCACCGGCCGGGCACTCAAGGACTCCACTCCCTGCACCCTCGACGGGATCACCGGCCTCGACCCGGAACGGTTCACGGACTTCCTCACCGACCCCGCCGTCACGGCGGACGGCTGTCTGCGCGGGCTGATCTGGACCTGGGACGCCCGCCTCGCCCCGGTGATGTCCCACGCCCACATCCAGGCCGTCGCCCGCCGCGTCACGGCCCTCGCCCCGCGGCACGACGGCACCGACGGGGCCCACCTGTACGAGCTGTTCACCTACCTGCACGCCGTGTCCTACCAGGCCTTCTCGCACCCGGAGGTCGATCTCGGGGATGCCCCCACCCTCGACGCCGTGCGCCGCGCCGTCGACGCGTTCGGCGGCAGCGCCCACGCCTTCGACCCCACCCGGCAGAACGCCGACACCCTGCGCGAGGCGCTCACCGCCGCGAGCGCGAGCGGCCTCCGCCAGTACCAACTCCCCCTGGTCCAGCGGGTGCTGGCCACCATGGGACCCGGCACCGCCACCGCGACCGACCCGGGCTGGGGCGGCGCCGCCCTCGCCGCGCTCACCGTCAACTACCTCGGCGTCTACCCCGGCAACAAGGACACCGCCTTCCAGCAGGCGGCGGCCGCCGACCCCGGATACCGCGCCGCCTTCCGCGCCTTCTCCGGCCACACCCACCTCAAGGGCACGGCCAACGCGTGGGTGGTCCGCGACGCACTCGGCGAGTACGGCCGCTTCGGCCAGATCTCCAATCTGAACAAGGAGATCGTCTCCGATCTCGGCACGCTGCTCCCCCTGACGGAGAGCAACTTCGGTAAATTCAGCGCCCCTTGGGCGAGCGTCGTCTCCTGGCTCAACACCTACGGCGACTGCGAGCGCCTCCACGTCTGCAAGCAGCAGATCGAGAACGACCTGTTCCCGCAGACGTACACCTACGACAACGGCGCCATCCAGGTCCGCACCGCGCTCGACCGCGCCACCGTCGACCAGCTCTACTACGCGAGCAAGCAGGTCAAGGACCAGTTCTTCCGGGTGCTCGGCACCGACGCCCCGCTGCCCGGCGACCCCAACGCCACGCTCCACATCCACCTCTACGCCTCGCGCGCCGACTACGAGGTCTTCCACCCGCTGCTCACCGGCATGGGCACCAACAACGGCGGCGTCTACATCGAGCAGGGCGCGACCTTCTACACCTACCAGCGGCGCGTCCCGCAGGACTCCTCGCTCACCCTTGAGGAGCTCTTCCGGCACGAGTACACCCACTACCTCAACGGCCGCTGGGCCGTCCCCGGCATGTTCGGCGAGCCGCGCTGGTACACGGGCGACCTGACCACCGCCATGGACGAGGGCACCGCCGAGTTCTTCGCGGGCTCCACCCGCGACGAGGGCATCAAGGTCCGCAAGTCCCTGGTCAAGAGCGTGATCGCGGACACGGCGGGCGGCGGCCCGCGGATGTCCGTCGACCGGCTGCTGCACTCCACGTACGACGGCGACGGCTTCCGCTTCTACGCCTACGCCGGCACGTACTTCGAGTACCTCTGGCAGCGGCACCCGTCGCTGCTCCGCGAGATGTACGGCTACCAGCGCGCCGACGACCCCAAGGGCTTCGACGCCTGGCGCACCCGGATGGGCGCGGACGCCGCCCAGCAGCGGGAGTACGACGCCTTCCTCGACGAACAGATCGCCCAGGTCGACACGTTGTACGTGCCGGACACGCACTTCACTCCCGTGGGGTCGCTGGCGTTCACCCGGCCCGCCGAGGTGAAGTCGGCCTTCGCCCGCGCCACATGGATCACCCCCGAGTGCGCGGGCAACGGCGACACGGCGGGACTGCCGCGCTTCGTGTGCACGGGGCGGGTCACGGCCAACCTGTCGGCGTCCGGTGACCCGGACAAGGTCTTCCGCGACATGTCCGGCACGGTCGACTACTTCGTCCTCAGCAGGGCCGGGGGCGCGGCGAACAACCTCGCCGACATGAACTGCTACTTCGGCGCGGTGGACGTCTGGTCCGACGGCCGGGCCGGCACGGCACCCTTCACCTGTGAAGGGCCGCTGCGCGGCTGACCGTCCCGTGGTTCGGGCCCTGCCCCGGTGGTCCGGTTGCGCCCACCGGGGCAGACCCCGGTTTCGCCGTCACGCCTGACAGAACCTGACAGAAACTCAGTTCAAGTCAACCATGCGGCACGGCGCGTTCCCCTCACGAGCAACGCCCTTCCCCTCCCGGGTTCCTGGCCGACACCATCCCCGCTTTCCCGTCGCAGGGGTCACTCCGTTCCCGAGCCGCAGCGGTCGGACAACGCCGCATAATCGACGTCGGCATGCCAACGGCAAGGAAGCACCCTTTCCCAGGGCCCGCCGAGGTGGTTTCATCCCCATGAAACGTCACCGCGCGCTATCCACGGGAATGGGCGGCTTGATGGTGAATGGATCGACTTCGTGAGCGATGCCGCGGAACGAGCCGGCCAAGCGGCCACGACAACGGCAACGGCAACGGCAACGGCAACGGGCAACCAGACACAGGAAATCCCGCTTCCCGTCCCAGGGGCCAAACCCACGGGGATCATCGTCGGCACCGACGGCAATGTCTGGTTCGGGCTGGAGAATCTGTCGGCCACCCCGGCGCCCACCCAGTGCAGCATCGCCAGACTCAACCCCCGCACCAATGGAATCTCCACCTTCGCCTACCCCGATCCCAAAGGGACGCAGAGCCTGTTGCAGACGGAGGACGGGCAGGTCTGGGTAGCGGGACTGTCCGGCGTCGTGTACCGGTTCGATCCCCGCAGCGCGAGCTTCCTGCCGATCCCCATGCCGGACGGAGGGGCTCTCACCGGACTGGCCCTCGGCCCGGACGGCTCCGTGTGGTGCGCGGCCAACGGGACCGGACTGCTGCACCGGATCGACCGGACCGGTCTCGCCGTGCGCTCGTGGCTCGTGCCGGGCGGGGGCAAGCCGCAAGCCCTGGCGATCGGCTCCGACGGCGCCTTGTGGTACACGCTGTCGTCGGCCAACCGCATCGGCCGGCTGGCTCCGGGCGCGGGCGGATTCCAGTCCTGGGACCTGCCCTTCGCGGGCAACGCCGCCCGGATCGCGTCCGGCCCTTCCGGACTGTGGGTGTCCGCGGGCAACTGGATCGGTGACGTCGACCCCGGCAGCGCGGGCGTCATCCGGATCAGCCTGGCTTCCGGCAGCGCGCCCGTCGGAATCACCGTCGGCGACGACGGCGCGCTGTGGTACTGCGCGTCCGGCACCAACCGCGTCGGCCGGATCGACGCCGGGTCCCGGCAGCCCTCGGAATGGACTCTCCCGACCGCCGGCAGCAGCCCCTACGACATCGCCACCCGCTCCGACGGCGAAGTGTGGTGCAGTGCCGCCAATTCCAAGTCCATTGTGCGCCTGGCCACCGGCAACACCCCCAGCAGGAATTCCCCGCAGAAACCATAGGAAAGAAGCGTTCGCGGGGACGAAGCCAAGGAGTTGAACGTGATTCAACCCGTGCGTGAATTCCCTCTGCCCCGGCCGGTCGACATCGCCGGACTGGGTGTGGCCGCCGACGGAAAACTGTGGTGCCTGGAGAAGCACGGCCGATTCCTGGTCGGCGTGAGTCCGACAGCCGCCACCTGGACCGACCTCCCCCTGCCCTACGGAGAACAGGAAAGCGGCGGCCTGGCCGTGACGCGTGACGGTCACGCCTGCGTCACATGCCCGCCCGAACCGCACGTGACCAGCATGAGCCTCACCAGCGGGACGGAAACGACGTGGTCCCTGGACCGCCGGTTCGTCCCGGGGCATGTCGCGGTCGACGAGTCGGGCGGCATCATCTGGATGATCGACAGGGCCGGTGCACAACTGCTCCGGCTGGACACGGCGTCCGGGAAGACCCACCCGCTGCCCTTGCCGGCCGGTGCCCCTGCCAAGCATCTCGTCACCACCCCCGGCGGCACTCTCTGGTTCACCACCGCGGGCACCCGCCCCGCGTTGTGCCGCCTGGGTGCCGGTGACTTCGGACCCGTCGTCTGGGACTATCCACCGGGAGAGCAGCCGGACGGGCTGGCCATCGGCCCGCAAGGGACGATCTGGGTAGCGCTGGCAGGATCGCGCAGGATCGAACGACGGTCTCCTGTAGGCGAGTTGGAGAAAATGTACAGGACGGGTCCGGCCGCCTCCCGTCTCGCGGTGACGGACGGCCTCGTGTGGTTCAGTACGGCCGACGGCAGTGCCGGGGTCCTGGTGCTCGCCACCGGACAGAGCCACGTGTGGCCCATGCCGACACCGGGCTCGCACGCCACCGACGTGGCCGTCACCAAGGACGGCGCCGCCTGGTTCGCCACCGTCGGCAAGGGCCTGCTGGCCCGCCTGCCGGCCCCGGGAGAACCGGCCGTGCACCGGGCGCAGGCCGGAGGCGGCCAACTGTCCGGACCTGGCGGGACGTTCGGGACAGCGCTGACCGTCGCGGTGCTGGACAGCGGGGAGACACCCCTCGCCGGCCGCGAGGTGGTGTTCGACATCGACACCGCCGCGTCGGCCGCGTTCCCCGGTGGCTCGCACATCGCCGTCGTCACCACGGGCGCCGACGGCGTCGCCACCGCACCCAGGATCACGGCAGGGGCGCGCGGCGGCTGGTTCCATGTGCGCACCCGGTCGGCGGACCTCGCCGTACCGGCGGACTTCCTGCTCGCGGTCGGGCCTGTGACGGCCACCGCCGAGATCCGGTCCGGGGACGGGCAGGTCCGGCCGCCCGGCGCCGTATTCGACCCGCTGGTGGTACGGCTCGTGGCCAACGGCCCGGCCCCCGAGGGCGTTCCGGTCACCTTCAGCGTGACGTCCGGGGATGTCACGTTCCCGGACGGGTCCAGGACCGCCCAGGTCACCACGGCCGGCGACGGCACCGCCACGTCACCGCAGCCGCGCGCGGGCATCCCCGGCACCGCCACCGTGACCGTCACCGCGTGGGGCACCGAAGCCACCGCCTCCTTCACCTTGCGTGCGCGCTGAGCGAGTTCGGCGAAGTCCGGTGCGCTTCGGCAGCGCCCCGAAGGGGCGCGGGGAACTGCGCGACCAGCCACGACACACCCGCAGATGACCTACCGGACTTCCAGCGAAGCGCTTGGCACCGACCCGAGTGCAGGTCCTCTCCTTCCCACCCGACACCGCACGAAGGGACAAACAGATGACCACAGACGCCGCCCAGAGCCCGGAAAGTCCAGACCGCCCCGAACCGACACCGGCCCCGGCCCCGGCCCCGTTCGAGGGCGAGACAAGCGTCATCGTCCCGGAGCGGCAGCGCGTCAGGAGCGAGCTGGCACCCGGTGCTGTCGCCACGTTCGGGGCGAGTTTCTCCGCGCCCTCGCGGACCGGCGAGATCACCCGGTTCAACCTCGGCGCCGGCCGCGCTCCTCACGGCGTCGCGGCCGGTCCCGACGGGCGGGTGTGGGTGACCAGTCAGCGGGTCGGATACCTGACGGCCTTGAACGCCGGGTCCGGAGCCGAGACGAAGTACAACCGGGGCAATCCGCCGCTGACCAACGCCGTCGTCGCCGCCCCGGGGCCCAACCAGGCCATGTGGTACTCGTGGTGGGTCCCGCAGGTCCATCAGGACCCCATCGGCTCGCTCGACATCCGCCTCGGCACCTACACCAACCACATCCTGTACGACCGCGGGCAGCCGGAGTCGATGGTGGTGGCCAGGAACGGCCGCCTGTACTTCACCGAGCCCGTCAACCGGTGGATCGGCATGATCAACCCCGCCGATCCCGGCGAGGTGGGCGAGTGGCGGGTCCCCGACAACGGCCAGCCCTGGGGAATCACCGAGGCGCCCGACGGAATGCTCTGGTTCACGGACCGTCAGAACGGCACCGTCCGAAGCTTCGACCCCGAAAAGGGGAACTTCGTCAACAGCGTCCGGTTCCCGGTAGGAGGAACGCTCTCCTACTGCACGGCCTCCGCCGACGGACGGGTATGGGCGGCCGACAACACCGCCTTCGTCCGGTACGTCAACACCGGAAACCTCTCGACGGGCTCCGTCCCCCTGCAACCCGGCACACGGGCCCAGGACGTGGCCATCGGCCCGGACAACAACGTCTGGGTCACCGTGCAGGGGGTCAACCAGATCGCCTGCGTCAACGTGCGCTCGCTCCAGGCCGAGACCTACGCCGTGTCCTGGGGAGCCCCGTACCACATCACCAAGGGGCCGGGGAACGCCGTGTGGTTCACGACCCCGGCCACCGACTCCGTGGCCCGCCTGACCGTGGCCCCCGCCGAGACCAAGCGGCTGGAGGTCGTCTCCGGCGACGGCCAGAGCACCATGGCGGGAACCGCCTTCGCCCAGCCCCTGAGGGTCCGTGCTCTCAGTGGCCCTCATGAGGGCGAGGACGGCGTGTCGATCAGCTTCGAGATCAAGCGCGGGTCCGCCTTCTTCGCCGCCACCGGGAACCAGTTCCTCCAGGTCACCACGTCCGGGGGCGGCTACGCCACCGCCGCCGTCAGCGCCCGCGCGACGCCCGGCCCGGTCGAGATCACCGCGACCGCCTTCGGGGTGGCGGAACCCGCACGCTTCACCCTCACCGTCAGGGCGGCGCCCGCGCACATCACCCTCGTCGGAGGCAACAACCAATCGGCGCCCGCGGACAGCCCGTTCGCCACACCGCTCTCGGTCGAACTCCTGGACAGCGAATGGCGACCCGTGGAGGGCGCGGCGGTGACCTTCACCGTCCAGCCCGGAAGCGCCACCGGCCACTTCAACGGCCAGGGCTCGGCGACGGTCAACAGCAACGCCAGTGGCATCGCCACGTCGCCCCCGCTCCACGCGGGCCCGGCACAAGGCACGTTCCGGGTCGACGCCTCCACGCCCTCGGTCGCCAAGCACATCACGTTCGACGAGACGGTCGGCAGCGCCGTGTCCCAGTTCTCGGTGTCGCCCGGAGGACCGCCGGATGTGACGCTGAGGCGCTCCGGCAATGTCGGTTACCCAGGTGTGCGCCTGCTCTCCCAGACGGAGGGCCGGGTTCCGCCGCAGAAGGTGACTGTGACCCTCCCCGCGCAGAAGGGCCTGCAGTTCGTCGCCGAGGGCAATCCCGGATACCAGCTGACCGTGATGGACGAGCAGGGAGGCTTCCACTCCCGCAGTGACGGGGCCCTCTCGCCGGACGGGCAGAACCTCACCTTCGAGAACGTCGACCTCTTCCTGCCCCGCAAAGGCTCGGCCTCCGCCGTATGGGTCGCGGCGAAGGCCTCCCCGGGCTCCCCCGTCGGGGCCACGAGCCTGACGTTCGACGTGGGTCAGCGCACGTCGCCTTCCACACCCGTCCACGTCGTGACCGGGTGACCTTGCGGCCTTCAGTCCGAGGGGGCCTGGGACGTAGCCCCGGGCCCCCTCTTCTCGTCCTTCTCGCCCTTCACATGCGAAGGGCCGCTGCGCGGCATGGCCGGAGTTTGCCTAGGAAGACCCGACTGCAGGTGCCACGCTGGGGCTCGGCCGACGAGAGAGGTTACCCGTAGTGGGTGGATCACTGGTGGTGGCGGGCTCCGGCATCAAGGGCATCGCGCATCTGACGCAGGAGGCCGCCGGTTGGATCGAGCGGGCCGACCATGTCGTCTACTGCGTGTCCGATCCCGTGACGGACGTCTGGATCCGTGAACACGGCAAGTCGTCCGACGACCTGTACAGGCTCTACGGGAACGACAAACCGCGCATCCGGACCTACCGCGAGATGGCCGACGCGATGGCCGAGCCGGTGCGGCGCGGCATGGACGTGTGCGGTGTCTTCTACGGGCACCCGGGCGTGTTCGTGAACCCCGGGCACGCCGCGATCCGCACCCTTCGGAAAGAGGGGTATCCGGCGATGATGCTGCCCGGCATCTCCTCCCTGGACTGTCTCTTCGCCGACCTCGGCGTGGACCCGTCCAGGCCGGGCTGCCAGGAGCTGGAAGCCACCGACATGCTGCTGCGCGACCGCCCGCTCCTGACGGACTCCCATGTCGTGCTGTGGCAGGCAGGCTGTGTCGGCGATCTCGGGTTCAACTTCGCCGGTTTCACCAACAAGCATCTGGGGGTGCTGGTCGAGTACCTCGACCGGTTCTATCCGCCGGATCATCAGGTGACGCACTATCAGGCATCTCAGTACCCGGTCTGTGCGCCCTTCATCCACACCCTCCCGTTGCGCGAGCTGGGGGCGGAGCCCCTGACGGGCATCTCCACCCTCTATTTCCCACCGGTCGGCCCACGGCCGGTCAACCAGGAGACGGCCGAACGGCTGGGGCTGGCCGGCCGGCTCCCGGGCGCCGCCTCCCCGGAGCCCGCGGCCGGTGACGGACGTCCCCCGGGCCCGAGCGGGCGGGGAGCGATCGACCGGTACGTACCGACCCGCTGCCCCAGCCCGCTCGCCGACTACCTGACCGGCCTGGCGGCCGACCCGGTCCGCCTCGCGGAGCACATGCGCGACCCCGAGACCGCCGCCGCCCAGCAGACCGCGTTGAGCGACGACGAACGCTCCGCCCTCCTCAGCCGGAACGGCGGAGCGATCCGCAGAGCCATGAAGGACACCACGGCTTGAGCATGGCCACGAGGAGGAAGAGCAAGTGACCACACATGAGATGACTGAGCATCAGGAAGCCGTACATACAACCGACTTGCGGTACGCCGTCATGGACGTCACCCGGTCGGCGATCTCGGACCCGTCCGTCCTGTCGCCCGAAGGCAGTGTCGTCGAGGTCGCGGAGGTCGAGGTCGTCGAAGAAGGCTTGACGACCGAGTAAGCCGGGCGCTTCCGCGGCGACGGGCACTCAGACGCCGGTCACCCCGTAACCGGGGTGCGCACGCGCGTAGTGCCTCCTCTCCGTGGTGACGTGCGCGGCGAGCGCCACGGCGTCGCCCCGACGCGCCGCGGCTTCCTTCACCCGGCGAAGGAGGCCGCACACGCCGCACGGATCACCGCTCTCGTCGGACGGCATGGCGGGCGGACCGCCCGTGTGCGGCAGCGGGATCACGCACCGTCCCCCGGCTCGACGAGCGCCAGCCCGAGGATCCCCCGGCAGGTACGGGCGAGTTCCTGGGCGTACACGGCCCGGACGGCGGCGTCGGCGTCGGGCGCCGGCGCGGTGGCGAGCTTCGTCCGCACCGCGCCGAGGATCAGGCCCACGAGCTTGTCCTGCCCGTGGCTCGCCCAGTCCTTCGCCTCCACGACGGGCACGAGCCGTTCGAGGTGCGCGGTCAGAGCGGCAATGAGGTCGTCCACGACATCGGCCAACGGCAGGCGGTCCAGGGCGCCGCGGATCACGGCGTCGACCGCGGCGCGGTCGAGCGCGTCGGCAGCGGGGACGAGCGAGTGCGCGCGGGCGAGCCGGTGTTGGAGGGACGGACGCTCCAGCGGCGACAGCGGGGACACGGCCGTACCTGGATAAAAGGGCATGAGTCAGCTCCGTGGGAACAGGGGTGCGACGACTCACCGTGCGAGGTGAAATCGGCGGTCCGCCGCGATACATGGACACGCCCGCTTCAGGGCATCGGCACAGGGGAAACGGCTGCCGACGGCCCCTGAGGAAGGGCGTTGTCGAGGGATTCCAGTATTTCGGCAGCTCAAGCCCGATGGCCAGCCATGTGCTATTCAGGTCTGGGCGCTGGCATTCAAGGCCCGACCGATGTGGAGGCGATCGTCAACTATGAGTGTGTCCAGCAGGGTTGAACCTGCCGGATCGGCGAATGAACTGCTCGGGCGTCGACTCAGGCGGCTGCGCGAGCGGCACGGGCTGACACAGCAGGCGCTTGGGCTGAAGGTCCCGATCTCGCAAGGACGGATCGCCCAGTTCGAGAACGGCAAGGAGCTGCCCACCGGGGACGTGGTCCGGCGCCTGGACGAGGCACTCGAAGCCGACGGAGAACTCGCCGATATCTGGGGCCTGGCAGGAAAGCTGCTGTATCCGGCTCTGGCCGAGACCTACCGAGAGGCGGAGGAGAAGGCCACCCGCATTTACCACTTCGCCAATGTCATCCCGGGCATCGCACAGACCGAGAACTACGCACGCGCCATCTTCACAGAGGGGAACAACCTCTTCGGCGGGATCGATGTCGAACAGCGAGTGAAGCAACGAATCGCTCGACAGTCAGTACTCGACGGGCCGAACCCGCCATGGTTGTGGAGCATTCTGGATGAGATCGCCCTGCACCGTGTCATCGGCGGCCACGCAGTCATGAGGGCTCAGTTGCTGCACCTGCTGGACCTGGGTACACGCCCCCGCATCACGTTCCAGGTGCTTCCAGCCCGGCAGCCCATCCCAGGAGGGCTCACTTCAACCATCCTCTCTCTCCTGAATCTGCCTGATGGGCGCCAACTCTCCTATCAGGAAAGTGGCTTGAACAGCTCCTTCGCCAAGGATCGCGAAGAGGTCGCTCTCTACGCCACCTTCTACGATCATGCGCAGTCCAGGGCGTTGTCCCCCGACGACTCGATCGAATTCATCCGCGCCTTCATCGAGGAGCACTACCGTGACGACCCACAGCCCTGACCTGGTCGCCGTGACCTGGCGCAAGTCCACCTACAGCGGATCAACTGTCGAGTGCGTCGAGATATCCGACGACATACCCGGCACCGTCCCCGTCCGCGACAGCAAAGCCCCACACGGCCCCAAGCTGACGTTCTCCACCCCGTCCTGGTCCGCCTTCGTCACGAGCGTCAAGGAAGGGGGTCAACCCTGATCCCCTCAGTCGAGACAGAACTCGTTGCCCTCGACGTCCTGCATCACGATGCAGGACTCATTGAAGCCATCGGCACGCAGTAGTTGCTCGCGTACCGCGCCGAGTGCGATCAGTCGTGCGCACTCGGCCTCAAGCGCGGCGAGGCGCTCTTCACCCACGAGCCCGGTACCGGCCCGTACATCAAGATGCACCCGATTCTTGACGACCTTGCCTTCGGGAACGCGCTGGAAGAACAGTCGCGGGCCCACGCCCGAGGGATCAATGCATGCGAACGCCGAGCCCTGACGCTCAGGCAGCAGCGAGCGATCGAAATCGCCCCACGTAGCAAACCCCTCCGGCGGCGGCGGTACGACGTACCCCAACACCTCGCACCAAAAGCGGGCGACGCGCTCGGGTTCTGCGCAGTCGAAGGTGACTTGGAACTGTTTGATCGATGCCATCGGCCCACCATAGTGGCGCGCGCTGTTGGCTGAAACCCCGGGGATCACCCGAGGGCCTGCGTGTGGTTGTCGCCGCTCGGTCGCCAGTGGCCGTCCGGCGACTGAAGGGGCAACTGGCGCTGCGCCTGCGCCTGCGCCTTGATCTCCCAGTAGGACTCGTGGGAGGTCACGCGATATGCCTCCTCCCACGAGGCCAACGCCGCAGTGACGGCCGCGCCCGCTGTGCCCCGGCGACGAACGCGGAACGCCAGCCACACGAAACCGGCGAGGACCGCGGCGAAGCCGCCGAAGATCCCCAGAATCGGCAGGAGATCGCTCATGGTTCCAAGATTATGCGCGTCTCATCTATCCTAAAAAGACGCAAAGACGTCATGAATTGCGGGAACGGAGCGCCTCGAATGCCTGGGCCGGATGTCACGGTGATCATCGCCGCGTACAACGCCATGCCGTACGTGACCCGCAGCGTCACTTCCGTCCTCGGCCAGTCGCTGGGTGCGGACCGGATCGAACTGATCGTGGTCGACGACGGCTCGACGGACGGTACGGCGGACGAACTGGACCGCCTCGCGGAGAACGCTCCGCGGATGCGCGTGATCCGCCAGCCGAATTCCGGCGGGCCCGCGGGGCCGCGCAATCTCGGGCTCGACCGTGCCACCGGGCGCTACGTCTACTTCCTCGACGCGGACGATCACATCGGCCCCGAGGCGCTGGAGCGCATGATCGCGGCGGCGGACGCGAACGGCTCCGACGTCGTCCTCGGGCGGATCGTGGGCGAGGGCGGGCGCCGCGCGCCCCAGTCGATGTTCCGGCGGAACCAGCCCAAAACGGATGTCTTCGCGTCGAGGGTCTACTGGACGCTCAACCCCATGAAGCTGTTCCGCCGCGAGCTGATCGACCGGCTCCGGCTCCGTTTCGACACCGGGCTGTCGATAGGTGAGGACCAGCCTTTCGTCGCGACCGCCTACCTCGAAGCCGCCGCGATATCCGTCGTCGCCGACTACGACTGCCTCTACTGGGTCGCGCGGGAGGACGGCAACAACATCACCGCGCGGGAGCACGGCGCGCGGATGCGAATAGACCTCTTCCGGACCATGGCCGGGCTCGTCGCCGAGCGTGTGGAGGCGGGCCCCGACCGCGACACGCTGATGCACCGGCACTTCGCCGTCGAACTGCGCGATGCCGTACTCGAATTGAGCCGTGAACCGCAGCGCGACGTCCAGGAAAAACTGCTGCACGAGCTGGCCGACCTGGTCGCGCTGCACTGGAGCGAGGGCCTGGCCGCCCGGCTGCCCGCCGTGGTCCGCCTGCGGTGCCACCTCGTCCGGCACCGCCACCTCGACGAACTCCTCACTCTCGCGCACTGGGAGCTCGACCGGGGCTCCGCCAGCTACGGCATCACCACTCTCGCCCCCACGGCCGCCAAGGACCCGGACGTCCAGGTCGAGGGCGGTCGCGCCTACGCCCTGTACCCGTACTTCCGCGACTCCACGCTGGGCATCCCCGACGACTGCTACGACATCACGGCCGAGCTGCGCGCCCGTCACCGCGTCGATTCCGCCGAGATCAATGCCACCGGCCTGCGGCTCACGGGCCACGCCCACATCGACCGCATATCCACGCGCGGTGTCAGCAGCGAGCTGATCCTCCGCAAGCGCGGCACGGACACGGAGCGCCGTCTCCCCGTCCAGGGCCACGGCGAGGACAGCGGCACGGCGGGGTACGACGTGACGGTCGACCTCGCGCCGCTGACGGCCGGCTTCTGGGACATCTCGCTCGCCGTGGACGCCGAGGGCATCGCGAAGGAGATCCGTCTCGGCAGCAGCCGCGCGGAATCCGTGACGACGGCGACGACCACGCTCGTCACGGCCACGGGGACGGCGGTGGCCCTCTTCACCACGAAGCCCTACGGCAATCTCACACTGGACGTGGGCGAGACCCGGCACCGCGTACTGCCGCACCTGCGCGTCACCGGCGCGGCATGGTCGCCCGACGTGCCCGCCACTCTTGTGGTGAAGGGCCGCTGCACACTGGCGAGTTGGCCCCAGGGCTCGCTGACGGTACGGGCCGAGGGGCCCGAGGGCGCGGAACGGACGGTCCCGGTCGAACCCCGGTCCACGGACGGCGCCTTCACCGTACAGATGCCGTGCACGACACCCGGGGAGTGGAAACTCTCCCTCCGCCTCGCCCAGGACGGCAAGGAGTGGTCCGTCCCCGTACCGCCCCAGCCGTCACTGAAACCCGTCCGCTGGCAGCGGCTCGGCATGCCGTGGTACGCGAAGCCGCTACCGAGCCAGGACGCGCTCACCCTGCGGGTCGGGCGCGTGGATCTGCTGAAGGCGGTACGAGGGCGGCTGAAGCGGCGCTAGAGACTTGTCTCCGGCCGTGTGGCGGACGCGGCCGCAACGGCCGAAGCCAGCGGGTCGCGGGCCGGGCGGCCAAGAAGATCCGCGAGGTCGGGAGTGGTGCCGTCCAGGAAGCCATGCCGGATGCCCGTGGCGATCGAAGCGAGCATGGGCGGCTGGAACGGCAGGAGCCCCGGCGTCTCGTCGAGGAGCCTGCGCCGGTACTCGCCCAGGCCGATGGTGCGGTGCGGGACGCCGAGTCCGTCAGCCACCTGCCCTGCCGTGATCGGCGTGCCGACGAAGTCATAGACGCGCCCGCCGTGCCGCGCCGGATCCGCCGCGATGATCGCCGCGGCGTCGGCGAGATCCTCCCGCGCGACCGCCGCCAGGGCACCGTCCCCGAAGGTGGACTCCACACCATCGCCGGCCCATATCAGCAGGCCGCCGAAGAGCTCGGCGTACAGGCCGTTGCGCAGGATCGTCCACGGCAGGCCGCTCGCCCGCACAAGGCGCTCGGTGGCACGGTGCGCGAGCGCGAAGCCGAGATGGTCGCCGGCCGTGGTCAGGCTCGTGTACACGACGTGGCGCACGCCGTCACGGACGGCGGCGTCCAGGACCGCCTTGTGCCGGCCGACGACCTGGTCGTCCTCGGCGTAACCGGCGGAAACCAGCACCAAGGTCGACACCCCGGTGAGATCGAGGCTCGCGTGATCGTCGAAGTCGAGGTACCGCATCCCCTCGCCCGGCGTGCGGCTGCCGCCCGTGGCGGTGGCGCCGCCGGCACGTAGCGCCGCGAGGGTGGCCGCGCCGAGGTTCCCGTTTGCTCCCGTCACCAAGATCATGTCAATCGCAGTCTTCCGTCGTGGTTCTCATCAGTAACTACGCTTGATCCTCGACCGCACGCCCACCGGCCACAAGAAGGCACTTTGATGTCAGCCACGCACACCGGGGTAACCACCCCCGCCGACCTCGACCCCTGCGGCCGCGAAGACCACCCCGACTGCGGAATCCGCGACGTCCTGGACCGCATCGGCGACAAATGGTCGGTGCTCGTGATCGTCGAGCTCGCGGGCGGTCCCCGCCGGTTCCGCGAACTGCAGCGCGCCATCGACGGCATCTCCCAGCGCATGCTCACCCTCACCGTCCGCAGACTCGAACGCGACGGCCTCGTACTGCGCACCGTGTACCCGACCGTCCCGGCCCAGGTCGACTACCGCCTCACCGAGACCGGAACCGGCCTGACCCACCTGGTCAAGGCACTCGCCGACTGGTCACTCATGCACCGAGGCGTCATCACCGAAGCCCGGCACGCATACGACCGGACGCACCCCGACCATGACATCCGCTGACGAGAACAGCCAGCGGGCGGGTGGGCGGGCGGAGCCATGGGTCAGTCCTGAAGGTCCTCGCCGTAGGTGAACTCCAGGTCCGCCGCCAGGGCCTGGGCGAGCTGGAGGATCTGCGGCGGGTCGATGACGACACGACGGAGGCTGCTCACCCCGCGCACGGCCGAGAGGTCGTTGCCGCGCAGATCGCATCCCGCGTACCGGCCGCCCTCGAACTCGGTCCCTTCCATCCCGCACGCGTCGAAAGCCGCGGTGCCGAGGTCGGATGCGGCGAATGCGGTCTCGCGCAGCGAGCACTCCGAGAAGATCACCGGACCGGCGGCGCGGACCCCGGTCAACGTCGTGCAGTCGAGCCTGCACTTGTCGAACAACACATTGTCGAACGTGACGTCTTCGAAGACACCGCCCATGAGCTTGCAGTCCGAGAAGACGACGCGGGACAGCTTGCCCCCGCTCCAGCGGAGTGAGGTCAGCTCGCACCCGGAGAACTCCACGGAGTCCACGCGCAGGTCTTCAAGCCGGGTGCGCTGTGACCGCAGGCGCAGGACACGGCCGTCCATCAGCCGGCCGTCGGCGATGTCCAGCTCACGCAGATCGGCGTCGGCGTAGGTGAACTCCGCCACCCGGCCGCGCCCGCTCTCCAACGAGGTGACGGTGGACAGGTACAGGCCGGGCTCGTCCAGGACCGGGAGCGTGACGCTGGTGCGGCGGATGGTGCGCGTGTTCATGGTTGCCTTCCAAACGAGCCTTGAGCCTGTGCCATCGAAGTTCGGTCAGCAGAGCGCGGGCTCTCCGACCAGGCACCATGGACCCATGGAAGCTGATTCGCCGACCGTGACCGTACGTCTGTGGCACGCCGATGCCGTCGTGTTGTTCGACTGGCTCATGAGCACGGATCTCGATTCGGTGCCGGTCACCCACCCCGCGCAGAAGCAAGCGCTGGCCGACCTGCTGTCCCGGTTGGAGTGGGGCACCGACACCGACCTGACCAGCTCGACGAGCGAGGAGATCGCCGCCGCGCAGAAGGAAGTCGCCCGGGACATGGGCTGGTAGGAGCTCCCACGGTGACCGGGCCTACGAGCGTGTGAACCACCGCTGGTCGGGGTGGTAATGGCAGTCCCACAGGACCAGCGGGGTGCCGTTGGCGGTGCTGCCGTTGTCCGCCAGCCCGACGCACTTGTTCTGGCCCGCCGCGGACGCGAGGGCGAAGGTGCCGTCGCCCAGATCCTGCATCCGCCACCACTGATCGGGGTGGAGGTGGCAGTCCCACAGAACGAGGCGCGTTCCGTTCCTGTCGCTGCCGTTGTCCGCCAGCCCTATGCATTTGCCGTACGGATAGCCGGAGGCGTTGCTGCGGAGGGAGACGCCGTCGCCGCCTTTGTACCACCACTGATCGAAGTTGAGGTGGCAGTCCCACAGGACAAGGATCGTCCCGTTTGCGGTGCTGCCGTTGTTCGCCAGGCCCACGCACTTGTTCCCGTTCGGGTCGGCCGCGTTCCGCAGGTTGAAGAGGGGGCCGGCCTGTCTCGCCGTCGACGGCGCGGCCGTGGCCGTTGTCCCGGTCAGGGCGAGTGCGGCGCTCGCGACCAGCGCGCTCATGAGTCCCAGTCGACGGCGGTTCAAGCGAACGTTCATCTGGAGTCCCTCCCCATGGCCGCCCCTCGGGCGTCGCTCAAGGGTGGCCGCCGCACTCGGCTCCGTACACCCCTGGAACCGGACAGGTCCGAGCGCGACCGGGGGTCAGGCCTTCTTCGCCGTTAACGTCCGGTTCCCGAGCGGGGCCGGCGTCCCGGCGGGCGCGGCACGCGCGTACCGCTTCGCCAGCACCGCGCACACCATCAGCTGCATCTGATGGAAGAGCATCAACGGCAGCACCGCCAGGCTCGCCTGCGCGCCGAACAGCACGCCCGCCATCGGCAGCCCGCTGGCCAGGCTCTTCTTCGAGCCGCAGAAGACGATCGCGATCCGGTCCTCCCGGCTGAAGCCGAGCCGCCGCGAGCCGTACGTCGTGAGCGCGAGCATCACCGCCAGCAGCACCGCCTCCACCCCGAGCAGCGCCAGCAGCCGCAGCGGCGTCACCTGGTGCCAGATGCCGCGGATCACGCCCTCGCTGAACGCCGCGTAGACGACGAGGAGGATCGAGCCCCGGTCGACATAGCCGAGCACCCTCTTGTGGCGGGTGAGGAAGCCGCTCACCCAGCGGCGCAGCAGCTGGCCCGCGACGAAGGGGAGCAGGAGCTGGGTGACGATCCCGACGAGGGAGTGCGCGGAGAAGCCGCCGCTGCCGCCCAGCAGCAGGGCCGCCAGCAGCGGGGTGAGGACGATGCCCACGATGCTGGAGAAGGAGCCCGCGCAGACCGCCGCCGCCACGTTGCCGCGCGCGATGGAGGTGAAGGCGATGGACGACTGGATCGTCGACGGCACCAGGCACAGGAACAGCAGCCCGTCGTACAGCCGCGGCGTCAGGACGTACGGGACGAGCCCGCGCGCGGCCAGCCCCAGCAGCGGGAAGAGGACGAACGTGCAGCCGAGGACCGTCAGGTGCAGCCGCCAGTGGCGCAGGCCGTCCATCGCCTCGCGGGTGGAGAGCCGCGCCCCGTAGAGGAAGAACAGCAGGGTGACCGCGCCCGTGGCGGCGCCGTCCGCGACCGGCGCGGCGGCTCCGCGGGCGGGCAGCAGGGCGGCGGCGAGGACGGTGCCGAGAAGGGCGGCTATGTAGGGGTCGACCGGGAGCCGGGAGAGGAAGGCGGGGCGTTGCATGTCCTCACCCTGCCGTCACCTCTGGCCATCGGGAACCCCGTTCACCGTACTGACTGTTATCACGATCAGCGATAACCTGGTCCTGTGTTCGATCCCGTGCAACTGCGCACCTTCCTCGCCGTCGCGCAGACGCTGAGCTTCACGCAGGCCGCCCACCGGCTGGGGCTGCGGCAGTCGACCGTGAGCCAGCAGGTGCGCAGGCTGGAGGCGGCGGCCGGGCGGCAGTTGTTCAGCCGGGACACCCACGGCGTGGAGCTGACCGAGGACGGCGCGGCGATGCTCGGCTTCGCGCGGACGATCCTGGACGCGAACGAGCGGGCCGCGAGCTGGTTCGCGGGCACCCGGCTGCGCGGCAGGCTGCGCTTCGGGGCGTCGGAGGACTTCGTCCTGACCCGGCTGCCGGAGATCCTGGAGGGGTTCCGGCGCGACCACCCCGAGGTGGATCTGGAGCTCACCGTCGACCTGTCCGGGACGCTGCACCAGCAGCTCGCGGCCGGGCGCTTCGACCTGGTGCTGGTCAAGCGGAACCCGGACGAGCCGCACGGGCGGCTCGTCTGGCGCGACCGGCTGGTGTGGATCGGCAGCGAGCGGCTGCGCCTGGAGCCCGACCGGCCGCTGCCGCTGGTCGTCTTCCCGCCGCCCGCGGTGACCCGGGCCCGCGCCCTGGAGGTGCTGGAGCGGCACGGCCGCGCGTGGCGGGTCACGTGCACCAGCGGCAGCCTCAACGGCCTGGTGGCGGCGGCCCGCGCCGGGCTCGGGGTGATGGCCCACACCCGCGGCATGATCCCGCCGGGCCTGGTGCGGGTGCCCGCCCGCGCCGGACTGCCGGAGCTGGGGGGCATCGACGTGGTGCTGATGTACGGCGCCGCGCCGCACGGCCCCGCGGAGGCCCTCGCCGAGGCGGTCCTGGCGGCGGGCGACCGGCTGCACGGGCCGGGGGCGGGCTGAACCGTCCGCCTGTTTTGTGGACCTTCTTGCGGACGAAACCGCCGGGCCCTGCGGGGATTCCGTGCCGGGTGGGCACAACGCGGGGTACAAGGGGTTCGCGGAGCTCCCGGACCGGGTACGGTCACCGCGCTGTGCGGAGCGTCACAAGGAGCAAGCAGGAGCTGGCCAGTTGCGCGAGTTCACCGTCCCATCGCTGGTGACGTCGCCCCACGCCGGAGGGCTGGCGGACGTCGTGTTCGAGCATGCGGCCGACGACCCGGACCGGGTCGCGCTCGCCCGTAAGGGACCGGACGGGCGGTGGCGCGACGTGACCGCCGCCGCCTTCCGGGACGAGGTGCTCGCGCTGGCCAAGGGCCTCCTCGCGGAGGGTGTCCGGTTCGGCGACCGGGTCGCCGTCATGTCGCGCACGCGCTACGAGTGGACGCTCTTCGACTTCGCCCTGTGGTCGGTCGGCGCGCAGTCCGTACCGCTGTACCCGACCTCCTCGCCCGAGCAGGTCCGCTGGATCCTGCACGACGCGGGCGTCACCGCCTGCGTCGTCGAGCACGAGGACCACGCGATGACCGTCGGCTCCGTCGTCGACCGGCTGCCACGGCTGGCCCGGCTGTGGCAGTTGGACGCCGGGGCCGTCGAGACGCTGACCGAGGCGGGCCGGCGGATCGCGGACGAGGTCGTGCACCGGCACCGGATGGCACTGACCGCCTCGACCCCGGCGACCGTCATCTACACCTCGGGCACCACCGGCCGCCCCAAGGGCTGTGTGCTCACCCACGCCAACTTCATGGCGGAGGCCGACAACGTCGTCGAGCGGTACGGAAGCGTCTTCGGCTCCCGGCCGGGCGAGGCCGCGGCCACCCTGCTGTTCCTGCCGCTGGCCCATGTCTTCGGGCGGATGGTGCAGGTCGCCGCCGTACGGGGCCGGGTCACGCTGGGGCACCAGCCCGAGCTGACCACCGCCGCGCTCCTGCCCGACCTGCGGAGCTTCCGGCCGACGTTCGTGCTGGCGGTGCCCTACGTCTTCGAGAAGATCTTCGCGACGGCCCGGCGCGCCGCGGAGGCCGAGGGCCGGGGCGCCGCCTTCGACAAGGCCGTCGACGTCGCGGTGCGGTACGCGGAGGCGCTGGAGCGGCGGGCCTTCGGCACCGGGCCGGGGCCGGGCGCCGCGCTGCGCCTCCGGCACCAGGTCTTCGACCGGCTCGTCTACGCGCGGCTGCGGGAGGCGCTGGGCGGGCGGGTGCGGTACGCGATGTCGGGCGGCTCGGCGATGGACCGGGAGCTCGGGCTGTTCTTCGCGGGCGCGGGCGTCACCGTCATCGAGGGCTACGGGCTGACGGAGACCACCGGCGCGGCCACCGCCAACCCGCCCGAGCGGACCCGCTTCGGGACCGTGGGGCAGCCCGTGCCGGGCACCACCGTGCACATCGCCGACGACGGCGAGATCTGGCTGCGCGGCGGCCAGGTCTTCACCGGCTACCTCGGCGCCCCCAAGGAGACGGACGCGGTGCTGCGCGACGGCTGGTTCGCCACCGGGGACCTGGGCGGGCTGGACGGCGACGGCTATCTGACCATCACCGGGCGGAAGAAGGAGATCCTGGTGACCTCGGGCGGCAAGAGCGTGTCCCCGCTGCCGCTGGAGGAGCGCGTGCGGGCCCATCCGCTGGTCGCGCACTGCGTCGTCGTCGGCAACGACCGCCCGTACGTGGCCGCGCTGGTCACCCTGGACGCGGAGGCGGTGGCGCACTGGCTGCGGCTGCGCGGGAAGCCCGCGCGGGAGCCGGGCGAGCTGGTGCGCGACCCCGACCTGGAGGTGGAGATCCGGCGGGCCGTGGTGGCGGCCAACACCCAGGTCTCGCAGGCCGAGTCGATCCGCGCGTTCCGGATACTGGCCGCGCAGTTCACCGAGGAGCAGGGTCTGCTGACGCCGTCCCTGAAGCTCAGGCGGCGCGCCGTCGAGAAAGCGTACGCGCGCGAGATCGAGGCGCTGTACCGCGGGTGACCCCGGCCGGCGCATGCCCCCGGACCTCCGGGAATGCGATTGATCAGGTTCCGGTTGACGATGGGGAACGACGATGGAGAACACCGCGCCGCCGACGTAAGGATTCGTGCCCGTGAGCCCCGAGAGCCCCCGGAACAAGGTCCCTTCCCTCACCCTCAACAACGGCGTCGAGATGCCCCGGCTGGGCTACGGGGTCTGGCAGGTACCGGACGACCAGGCCGCCGAGGCCGTGACCACGGCCCTGGAGGCCGGGTACCGCAGCGTCGACACGGCGGCGGTCTACGGGAACGAACGGGGCGTGGGCAAGGCGCTCGCCGCCTCGGACGTCCCGCGCGCCGAGCTGTTCGTGACGACGAAGGTCTGGAACGCGGACCACGGCCACGACGCCGCCCTCCGCGCCTTCGACGCCTCGCTGGACCGGCTCGGCCTGGACTACGTGGACCTCTATCTCGTCCACTGGCCCGTGCCCTCCCGGAACACCTTCGTGGAGACCTACCGGGCCCTGGAGGAGATCCTGGCGGACGGCCGCGCCAAGGCCATCGGCGTCTGCAACTTCCACCCCGCCCATCTGGAACGGCTGCTCGCCGAGACCTCCGTGGTCCCCGCGGTCAACCAGATCGAGCTGCACCCGAACCTGGCGCAGTCCGAGCTGCGCGCCCTGCACGCCCGTCACGGCATCGCCACCGAGGCGTGGTCGCCGCTCGGCCAGGGCAAGGGCCTGCTGTCCGACCCGGTGATCGGCGGGATCGCCGGGCGGCTCGGCCGGACGCCCGCGCAGGTCGTGCTGCGCTGGCACCTCCAGCTCGGCAACGTGGCCATCCCCAAGTCCGTGACCCCCTCCCGCATCCGGGAGAACATCGACGTCTTCGGCTTCGAGCTGGACGAGAAGGACATGGCGGCGATCGCCGGCCTCGACAACGGCACCCGACTGGGGCCGGATCCGGACGAGTTCGACCTCTGACGCACGGGAAGGATGGGCTCGGAAGCACGGCCGTACCACCGAAGCCGAGGAGAGACGGTCATGACGACGAGCCCGTCCATAGCCGCGCCCGGCGAGCCGGACGCGGAGCAGCCGCCCCCGGCCGCCGCCCGGGGCAGGACCACGATCGCCGACGGCGTCGTGGAGAAGATCGCCGGGCTGGCGGCGCGCGAGGTCCCGGGCGTGCACACGCTCGGCGGCGGCCTCGCGCGCACACTGGGCGCGGTGCGGGAGCGGGTGCCCGGCGCGCGGTCCAGCGTCACCCGCGGGGTGAAGGTCGAGGTCGGCGAGCGGCAGACGGCGGTCGACCTGGACATCGTGGTCGAGTACGGCGTGCCGATCACCGAGGTCGCGGGCGAGGTCCGGGAGAACGTGATCGCCGCCGTCGAGCGGATGACCGGCCTGGAAGTGGTCGAGGTCAACATCGCGGTGATCGACGTGCGGCTGCCGGACGACGACGATCCGGCGGAGCCGGACATCCGCGTCCGCTGACAGTACGGCTCCCGCGCCCCGGGAAGGGCGCGGGGCCGCCGGGGAACGGGGAGTGGGAAGGGGCCGAAACCAGCGGGTCTTCACGCGTTGTTAACTCAGCGTGGCATGGGCGCACTTGACCGTAGTCGGCCGACGGCGTTTGACTTCCGACGACTCCTGCTGACTTCTGCTCGTTCACGTCCGGCAGCGTCGTCCCCCCGGACCGACCCGGCGTGCGAGCACACCCATGCCCCGTGATCTCGGAGACCCCGTGACCTCTGAAGTGACCTCCGGAGCGGCCCCCGAGCTGCTCTCCCCGCTCGATCTCGCCTTCTGGAACATCGAGTCCGCCGGCCACCCCCTGCACATGGGCGGGCTCTTCGTCTTCGACGCCGCCGCCCCGGACGCCGCCCGGCGCGCCGCCGGGCTGCTCGCCGCCCGCGCCGCCCGCACACCGGGCCTGGACACCCGCATACGCCCCGTGCTGCTCCCCGTCGGCGCCGCCGCCCGCCATGTCGCCCCGGACTACGACCCGTTGGACCATGTGCACCTCACCGCGCCCGTGCGGGACTTCCACGCGGCGGCCGGGACGCTGATGCAGCAGCCCCTGGAGCGGGAGCGGCCGCCGTGGGCCGCGCATGTGCTGCCCGGCGCCGACGGCACCTCCTTCGCCGTCCTGTTCACGTTCCACCACGCCCACGCGGACGGCCTGCGCGCCGCGTCGTACGCCCTGTCGCTCCTGGACCCCAGCGCCGACGGGGCGTCGGCTCCGGCCGGCGCGCCACGGCCGCGCGGGAGCGGCTCCGGCCCGCGCCTGCCCGATCCGCGCACGCTGCCCGGTCTGCTGCGCGGCGCCGCCGCCGACGCCGGGCGGGCCCTGTCCATCGGTTCCGCCATGGTCCGCGCCGCCCTCGACGTGCACTCCTCGCCCGCCCTCACCTCCCGCGCCACCGGCGCCCGCCGTGCCGAGGGCGCGATCGTCGACCTGCGCGACGTGAACCGCGTCCGCGAGGCCACGGGCGGCACCCTCAACGACGTCCTCCTCACGGTGGTCGCGGGCGGCATGCGGCGCTGGCTCGACAAGCGCGGCGACGGCAGCGACGGCGTACGCCCCCGCGCCCTCGTCCCCGTGTCGCTGCGCGACCCGGGCGACCCGGGCGCCTCGGGCAACCGGCTCTCCGGCTACCTGGCCCGGCTCCCCGTCGACGAGGCCGCGCCCCTCGCCCGCCTGCGGGCGGTGCGCGAGGCCATGGAGCGCAACAAGCAGGCGGGGCCCGCCGACGGCCCCGGCGCCGTCGCGCTGCTCGCCGACGCCGTACCACCCCTAGGCCACCGCTTCGGCGGCGGCCTGATCGCCCGCTCGGGCCGGCTCTTCTACGACCTGCTCGTCTCCAGCGTCCCGCTGCGCGGCGTCCGGCGCCTCACGCTCGCGGACAGCCCCGTCCGCGAGGCCTACCCGCTCGCCCCGCTCGCGCCCGGACAGTCCCTCGCCGTGGGCATCACCCCGTACGGGAACCACGTCTTCTACGGCCTGCTCGCCGACGCCGTCGCCGTGCCCGACCTGGACCTGCTCGCCCGGTCGATCACGGAGGAAGCCACCGAGCTGGTCGCCGCCTGCTGCTCCTGAGACGCCGGTCCGCGGAGAGGCGGGAGAGGCGGAGAGGCGCGGCCCCCGGCGAGGTCCGGGGCCGCGCCCCAGCGCGCCGAGGAGGCGTCAAGCGGTCACCCCGCGCGCGCCGTGACCGGGGGCGACGGCCTCGATCCGGCGCGCCAGCTCGATGTCCAGCCCCGTCACCTTCCCGCCCACACTGTGCGTGTTCACGGTCACGGAGACCGTGTTGTAACCGAGCGTCAGATCCGAGTGGTGGTTCAACTCCTCCTGGATCTGCGCGACATGCACCACCATCGCCGCCGCCGCGAAATGCCCGTCGAACGCGTACGTACGGCTGATCCGGTCGCCGTCCGCCGCCCAGCCGGGCAGTTCCTGGAGGCGCTCCTCGACGTCCTTCTGCGAGAGCGGTTCAACGGCCATGAGGAATCCCCTTCGTCACGGGTGCCGGTTGCTCAAGCGTCCCACGTGACAGGGGCGGTTTCGCGTCAATGTGCGGGACGGCGCACGGTGCGTCCCCCGTGGCCTTCCGGGAAGAGGGTGGCGCTCCTATGCTCCTGCGCCGGACGTGATGAGTTACCGGCGGTAAGGGGTAGGGGCATGGGTGGTACGGGCAGCACGCGCAGGAGCTTCGTCGGTGGCGCGGCGGCGGTCGCCGCGATGGCGGCCGGGACGACCGCGCTCGGCGGGGGCCGGGCGGCCGCGGCACCCCGGCGGAGATCCGGCGACCGCACCGTCGCCGTCCTCGGCGGCGGCGTCGCCGGCCTGACGGCGGCGCACGAACTCGCCGAGCGGGGCTTCCGGGTGACGGTGTACGAGAAGAAGCCACTCGGACTCGGCGGCAAGGCCCGCAGCATGGACGTGCCGGGCAGCGCGCGCGGCGGCCGCAGGCCACTGCCCGGCGAGCACGGTTTCCGTTTCATCCCCGGCTGGTACCGCAACCTCCCCGACACGCTGCGCCGGATACCGTTCCCCGGCAACGCCGACGGCTGCCACGACAACCTCGTGGCATCGTCCGAGGAGCTGTTCGCCCGGATCGGGCACGAGGACCTCCGCATCCCCATGCGCTCCGTCGGCACGCCACCGGCCGTCCTCACCCCGGACGAGCTGCGCCGTGCGCTCACCGGCTTCTTCGACGCCTTCGGGAACATCCCGGCCGGCGAACTCGCGTACTTCGTGGGCCGCATGCTCGTCTGGTTCACGAGCTGCGAGAGGCGGCGGCTCGACGAGTGGGAGCGGACGCCGTGGTGGGACTTCATCAAGGGCGCGCGGATGTCGCCGAACTACCAGCGGCTGCTGGCCATCGGCATCACCCGCAACATCGTGGCGACGAAGGCGGAGGTGGCCAGCACCAGGACCGTCTGCACCTGCCTGGAGGCGTTCCTCCTCAACATGCTGGGACGCGGCTCCGAGGGCGAGCCCGACCGGGTGCTGAACGCACCCACGAACGAGGCGTGGATCGACCCGTGGGTGACGCACCTGCGCTCCCTGGGCGTCACGTTCCGCACCGGCTGGGCCGTACGGGACCTGCGGCTCGACGGCGGGCGGATCGCCGAGGCGGTCGTCCAGGACCCGGACGGGGCCCCGCGGCCGGTGACCGCCGACCACTTCGTGTCGGCCATGCCGGTCGAGCACGCCCGCACCACCTGGAACGCGCGGGTGCGGGCCGCCGATCCGCGGCTCGCGCGCTGCGACCGGCTGCGCACCGACTGGATGACGGGCATTCAGTTCTATCTGACGGAGCCGACCCCCGTCGTGCACGGCCACATCAACCACATCGACTCCCCCTGGTCGATCACCTCCGTGGGACAGGCGCAGTTCTGGTCCGGGCGGGACTTCCGCGCCGACTACGGCGACGGGCTGGTCGCGGACTGCTTCTCGGCGGACGTCTCCGAGTGGGACAAACCCGGCATCCTCTACGGCAGGACCGCCAAGCAGTGCACCCCGGAGGAGGTCGCGCGCGAGGTGTGGGCGCAGATGAAGGCGGGGCTCAACGACACCGGGCGTACGGTGCTGCGCGACGCCGCGCTGCACTCCTGGTTCCTCGACCCGGCCGTACGGATCGGGGGCCCCGGCCCGGAGAACGACGAGCAGCTCCTCGTCCACCCCGTCGGCACCTGGTTCGACCGGCCGCAGGCCCGTACCGCGATCCCCAACCTCTTCCTGTGCGGGGACTACGTGGCCAACGACATCGACCTGGCGACCATGGAGGGCGCGAACACCTCGGCCCGGCTGGCGGTGAACGCCCTGCTGGACGAGGCGGGTTCGGGGGCGGAGCGGTGCACGGTGCTCTCCCTGTACCGGGCGCCGGAGCTGGCGCCCTTCCGGGCGAAGGACGAACTGCGGCTGGCCCTGGGTCTGCCCAACGCGCTGGACCTGGGCTGACCGCCCCCCGTACGGCGGCGGCCGCGGGGAGCGGCTAGCCCGTGGCGGGGCCCTCCCGGCGCGCCCACAGGGAGCGGACCTTGGCGAGGTGGCGGGCCGTGCACGCCTCCGCGCCCGCGGCGTCGCCCGCCACCGCGAGGTCGAGCAGTTCGAGGTGTTCCCGCGCCGACGGCAGCAGTTCCCCGCGCTCGTCCAGCCGCGTCAGCCCGTACAGCCGGGACCTCTTGCGCAGGTCGCCGACGACCTCGACGAGGCGCTCGTTGCCGGAGAGGCCGAGGAGCCCGAGGTGGAAGCGCCGGTCCGCGTCCAGGTAGCCGGTCAGGTCGTGCGCGACGGCGGCCGCGACGATCTCCTCCGCCACCGGCCGCAGCGCTTCGAGCTGTTCGCGGGTGGCCGTGCGGGCGACCAGGCCGACCGTGGGCACCTCGATCAGGGCGCGTATCCCGGCGTACTGGTCGAGGTCGCGCTCGCTCACCCCGGTTATCCGGAAGCCCTTGTTCCGTACGGGCTCCACCAGGCCCTCCCGTGCGAGGTCGAGCATCGCCTCGCGGACGGGGGTGGCGGAGGTGCCGAAGTCCGCGGCGAGGGAAGGCGCGGAGTGGACGGTTCCGGGCCGGAGTTCGCCCGAGATCAGCGCGGCGCGCAGGGCGTGGGCCACCCGGTCACGGAGCCGCTCCGGAGCGGCGATCGGGGTGCGGTACCTGGGGTCGCCCACTGTTCGATCCTCCGTGCCGAAGCCTCCATGCCGACCGGGGAGCACCAGCGTACCGCTCGGCCGTCCTTGACCGACCGTGCAGTCGGCCCTGGAGCGCTACGGGGAGCGGAGCGGTCGCGCATCGCGGAGGAACTGCCGCGGGTTGCCCGCCGGGCGGGCGGGCGGTGGTGCGGCGCTTCGCCGAGGGGGCCGCCTGCGACGGCCGGGCCGGGCCCTCGCGGTCACCGCCGACGGGAGGCGGAGCGAATGCGGCGCGAGGTCCCGGCGGGCCGCGCGGGCCACCCGGAGGGGATCGCGGCCGCGGTTCTCCATCTCGCCTCGGACGAGGCCGGCTTCACCGTGGGTGCCGGCCTCGTCCTCGACGGCGGTGTCACGGCCTGACGGCCTCCGCGACCGGCGCGGGGACCGGCTCGGCGGCTTCCGGCGCGGCACCGGAGGCGGGGCGGCGGGCCGCGATCCACACGTAGGCGAGGATGCCCGCGAACAGGAACAGCACGCCCTGGTAGATCGCCGCGTAACCGGCGCCGGCCACCAGCCAGAAGGAGAAGGCGAACGCGCCGAGGGCGAGCACCATGTCGCGCGCCAGCCGGCCCGTGCGGACCTTGTCCCGCTGCCCCGTCAGCAGGAAGTACACCTGCGCGGCCGCGGCCAGCAGATACGGCACGGTCGCGGAGAAGGTGGTGATCAGGACCAGGATCTCGAAGACTCCGCCCTCGCCGAGGGTGTAGTTGACGAGGGTCAGCAGCGAGGCCAGCACGGCGGCGGCCAGCACGCCCACCGTGGGCACCCCGCGCCGCTTCCTGCCGAAGGCCGCCGGGAAGAGGCCGTCCTTCGCCGCCGCGTACGGGGCCTGCGCGCTCATCAGCGTCCAGCCGTTGAGCGCACCCATGATCG
This sequence comes from Streptomyces sp. NPDC002537, assembly GCF_053594975.1. Lineage (NCBI taxonomy): Bacteria > Bacillati > Actinomycetota > Actinomycetes > Kitasatosporales > Streptomycetaceae > Streptomyces > Streptomyces sp. NPDC002537. The sequence continues at coordinate 12,536 of NZ_JBSFWT010000057.1, read as the reverse complement.
AGATCACCGCGGCGGCCGCGATCAGCGTGCCGCCCCAGGTGCCGCCGAACATCGCGTTCACGGCGTCCGAGAAGGGCGCGGTGGACTTCACGAGCTTGTCGTGCGGGACTGTGCCGAACACGGACAGCGTGCCCAGGAGGTAGACCACGGCCGCGCCGATGGTGCCGAGCACGCTCGCGCGGCCGACGTTGCGCTCCGGGTCGCGGACCTCGCCCGCGCTCATGGCGGCGGACTCCACGCCCACGTAGCTGTAGAGCAGGATCGCGGCCGACGCGGTCAGGCCGCCCACCCAGTCGCCGCCGCCCTCGGTGAAGGCACCGAGGTTCGCAGGGTCGAAGTAGAAGAGGCCCACGACCGCGACGAACAGCATCGGGACGAACTTCAGCACGGTGGAGACCAGCTGGATCGCGCCCACCCAGCGCGTGCCGGCGAGGTTCGCCAGCGCCGGGAGCCAGAGCGCGGCCAGGGCCACGGCCAGGTCCGTGCCCTTGGAGGAGGTGCCTCCGGTGAGCACGTGGAAGTAGCCGACACCGGCGACGGCCAGGGCGGCGTTGCTGACCCAGGTCATCGTCCAGTACGACCACGCGGACAGGAACCCGGCGAAGTCACCGAAGGCCGCACGCGCGTAGACATACGGTCCGCCGGTGCGCGGATGGCGCTCGGCGAGCCGCCCGAAGACCAGGGCCAGGGCGATCGCGCCGATCGTGAGGACGCCGAACGCGAGCAGGCTGACCGTGCCGAACGGTGCGACCGACGCGGGCAGCAGGAAGATACCGCCGCCGATGATGTTTCCCATCACCAGGGCGACAGCGGTTGGTAGGCCGAAACGGCGGTTGTTCGTGCCGTCGGTGTCGTGCATGAGGTGGTGCGCCTCTCGTCCTGCGGGCAGGTCGCGGATCTGTGCGACAGCACATGGTGACCGCACCGCCGACCTCCGCAAAATCCGCGATTTTTGTCCCGCAGGGCGGCCCCGCGGACCGCAAAAGGTGCTGCGGCGGGCCCCCCGCACCGTGATTCGTCCACCCACCGCCGCATCCGGCATCCGGGCCCCGGCCGCTGGGCAGGATGCCGCCATGACCTCCCTTCGTACGCCCCGACTGACGCTGCGCCGCTGGCGCGAGGACGACCTGGAGCCGATGGCGGCCTTCCACGCCGATCCGGAGGTGATGCGCTGGGTCGCGGACGGCTCCGTGCGGGACCGGGAGCAGACGGCGGCGGAGATCGCCACGTGGGAGCGGGAGTGGGAGGAACGGGGACTGGGGCTGTTCGCGGTCGAGGTGCGGGAGACGGGACGGCTCGCCGGCTTCGCGGGGCTGACCATGGCGCGCCAGCTGCCCGAGGTGCTGCCCGCCGTGGAGCTCTGCTGGCGGCTGGGGCGGCCCTTCTGGGACCGGGGCCTCGCGACCGAGGCGGCGCGGTCCGTGCTGCACTTCGCGCTGCGCGACCGGGGGCTGGCCCGGGTGGTGGGCGTGCACCGGGTCGGCCACGACGCCCCCGAACAGATCATGCGGAAGCTGGGGATGCGACGGGAGCGCGAGACGGTCGATCCGGCGCACGGGCTGCCCCTGTGCGTCCACGTCCTGGAGGCCCGGCCCTGAGCGCTCCGCCGGAAGTGCGGTCCTCCGGCTGCGGGCCGTCGGCGGCTGGTCGCGCCCACGCGGCGGAGCCGCGGATCGGCGCTTCCCGCGCCCCTTCTTACGGGGCGCGGGGCCCGTCCTCCGTCAGCCGGTGCCGGACGACAGCACTCTGCTGCCGCCGATCGGCAGGTCCCACAGGTCCTCGCGGCGTCTGCCCGTCGCCTCCCAGGCCGCGCGGACGCGGTGCAGCGGTTCGAGGGGCGGCTCCGCGGAGAGGACGAACGTCGACCAGTGCATCGGGGCCATCACCCGCGCGCCGAGGTCGCCGCAGGCGCGCACCGCCTCCTCCGGGTCCGTGTGGACCGGGCCCAGCATCCAGCGCGGGTCGTACGCGCCGATGGGCAGCAGCGCGAGGTCGATGCCGTCGTAGCGGCGGCCGATGGCCTCGAACCAGTGGCCGTAGCCCGTGTCCCCGGCGAAGTAGACGCGCTGCCCGCCGGGCGCGGTGAGCACCCAGCCGCCCCACAGGGAGCGGCAGGTGTCGGTGACGCCGCGCTTGCTCCAGTGGTGGGCGGGGACGAAGTCGCAGCGGACGGGGCCCGCCGGGCCGGGCAGTTCCACCGCCTCCCACCAGTCGAGCTCGGTGACCGCGGTGAAGCGGCGGCGGCGCGCCCAGCGGGCCAGCCCCGCGGGGAGGAGCAGCGGGGTGCCGCGGGGCAGCCGCTTGAGGGTGGGCGCGTCGAGGTGGTCGTAGTGGTTGTGGCTGATGAGGACCGCGTCGACGGGCGGGAGGTCCTCCCAGCGGACGCCGACCGGGGTGAGCCGGGCGGGCGTGCCGAGGATCTTCCGGGACCAGACGGGGTCGGTGAGCACCGTGAGGCCGCCGATGTTCAGCACCCAGCTGGCGTGCCCGGCCCAGGTGACGGCGGTGGCCGTGGCGGCGACGGCGGGCAGCGGACCGAGCTCGACGGGCAGGGCGGGGACCTCCCGGAGCGCGGCGGCGGCCGGCCGGAGGCTGCCCTCGCGGGCAAGCCGGGCGAGGGCGCGGACGCCGGGCAGCGGCGCGGTGAGGCGGTCGGCGAACGACCGGGGCCACAGGCGGTGCTCGCCGAGCGGGCGGGGCCGCGGGAGCGCGCGGGTCCGGTCGAGGGGGGCGACGGGCTCTGCGAGGGAGCGCTCGGTCTGTTCGGTCATCGAGAGGGCTCCATTCGGTGGGGAACCTGGGTGGTGCGCGTGGCCTTGCCGGGGCCTGCGGGGAGATCGGGCTGCGGGTGGGCGGCGACGGCCCGGGTGCCGGGGCCGCCGGGGGCGTACGGCCGGGGCCCGGACGCGGAGCCCGGCGCGGCCACGGTGCGCACGGTCGGCATCGACGGTAGGTCAGCCGTCGGCGAGCGCGCCGAAGACCGAGCCGAATTCGGTCAGTGCGGCGCGGACACCGGGCACGGCGAGGGGGTCGGCCGCGTCGAGGGCGCGCTGCCGCTCGGCGTCGGTGGCGCCGAGCAGCGGCGGGGTGGACAGCCGGACGCGGAGCTCGTCGGGGGCGTCGCCGAAGCGGTGCCCGCCGGGGACGGGGCGGCCCAGCGCGGTACTGAGGTGGGCCTCCAGTTCGACGGAGTCGGTGATGGCGCGGGCGGCGAGGGCGGTGCGGAGCTCGCCGAGGTCGGCGTAGAGATAGGGGCCGGTCTGCGGGGGCCTGCTGAGCACCCCGGCGGCGGCGAGCCGTTCCCGGGCGGCGGCGGCGAGGGTGCCGTAGAGCCGTGCGGCGGCGGCGATTCTGGCGCGTACCGGCTCGGGCTCGGCGAGGGCGTGGACGGCGGCCGCGGCGACGGGGGGCGGGAGTTCGGCGCGGACGGCGGCGAGCGCGGAGGCGACCCGGGCCCGCAGGACGGGGCCGCGGCCGCCGACGGGAAAGCGGGCGACGGCGGCGGGCCACGCGGCGGGGGTGAGCGCCCCGGCCAGGTCGGTGAGGACGACGACGTGCTCGGGCCACATCTCGGCGGGCCCGAGGAACACGGTGCCGCCGGAGTGGTGGCGGGTGTCGCGCCAGGTCTCGTCGCTGATGACCGTCATCCGTTCGGCGACCGCGGCCTCGCAGACCTCGTGCAGCAGCTCGGGCGGCGCGAGGGTGCCGGTCGGGTCGTCGGCCGCGGACAGCACCAGCACCCGCGGCCTGCCGCCCTCGGCGCGGATCCGGCGCACGGTCTCCAGCAGGGCGAACGGGTCGGGGACGCCGCCGCACTCGGCGGGCACGGGCACATGGAAGGCGGGGCGCCCGGCGAGCCGGGCGAGCGGCGCATACCAGGCGGCGCAGGGGCGGGTGAGCAGGACGTCGCCGCCCGCCGCGGCGAGCAGGGCGAGCAGCAGCGGGGGGCCGCCGGGGGCGGCGACGACCTGCTCCGGCCCGGTCGGCAGGCCGCGCCGCGCCCAGTAGCCGCAGGCGGCGGCGCGCAGCTCGGGGCTGCCGCCGACGGGTTCCGGGGCGCTGCGCGCGGCGGCCGCCGCGAGGTGGGCGGCGAGCTCCGGCAGTACGGGCAGTCCGCGCTCCGGTGCGGTGACGGCCGGGAGCGCCGGAAGGCTCGCCTGCATCCGTGACCTCCGCGTCGTCCGGTGCTTTGCCGCTTACCTTGGCAGATCGCGGGGGCTACGGCGGGCCGACACGTGCTGCGACGGGGTGAGGGGGGCCTTCCGGGCGGGCGGTGGGCCGTACGGGCACGGCGGGGCGGCCGGGGTTTCGGCGGGGCGCGGGCCGGTTACCCGTCCGGCACCGGCGGACGCCCCGCACCCGAGAATCCAGGTGGGAACCCCATGAGTCAGAAAGTGGCCGACTTCATTCTGACGAGGTTGCGCGCGTGGGACGTGGAGCAGGTCTTCGGCTATCCGGGCGACGGGATCAACGGGCTGCTGGCCGCCTGGGAGCGGGCGGACAACCAGCCCCGCTTCATCCAGTCGCGGCACGAGGAGATGTCGGCCCTGGAGGCGGTCGGTTACGCGAAGTTCAGCGGCCGGCTGGGGGTGTGCGCGGCGACGTCCGGGCCGGGCGCGATCCATCTGCTCAACGGGCTCTACGACGCGAAGCTCGACCATGTGCCGGTGGTGGCCATCGTCGGGCAGACCCACCGGTCGGCGATGGGCGGCTCGTACCAGCAGGAGGTGGACCTGCACTCGCTGTTCAAGGACGTGGCGTCCGACTACCTGGAGACGGTGAACGTCCCCGAGCAGCTGCCGAACGTCCTCGACCGGGCCATCCGCATCGCCTACGCGCGCCGCGCGCCGACGGCCGTCATCATCCCCGGCGACGTCCAGGACCTCGACTACGCGCCGCCGACGCACGCCTTCAAGATGGTGCCGTCCAGCCTGGACCGCAGCGGCTGGCAGGCGGTGCCGTCGGAGGAGTCGCTGCACCGGGCGGCGGAGGTGCTCAACTCCGGCGAGAAGGTGGCGATCCTGGTCGGGCAGGGCGCGGCGGGCGCCCGGTCCGAGACGGAGGAAGTCGCCGACGTGCTCGGCGCCGGGGTGGCCAAGGCGCTGCTGGGCAAGGACGCGCTGAGCGATGAACTCCCGTATGTGACGGGGGCGGTGGGGCTGCTGGGCACCCGGCCCTCGTACGAGTTGATGCGGGACTGCGACACCCTGCTGACGATCGGCTCCAGCTTCCCGTACGCGCAGTTCCTGCCGGAGTACGGGCAGGCCCGCGCGGTGCAGATCGACATCGACCCGCACATGATCGGCATGCGTTATCCGTACGAGGTCAATCTGATCGGCGACGCGCGCCTGACCCTCCAGCGGCTGCTGCCGCTGCTGCGCCGCAAGGAGGCGCGCGACTGGCAGGAGGAGGTGGCCGCCGGGGTGCGGCGCTGGGACGAGGTGATGGCGCGGCGCGCCGGGGTCCCGGCGGAGCCGGTGAACCCGGAGTACGTGGCGCGGGCACTGTCGCCGCTGCTGCCGGACAACGCGATCCTCACCTCCGACTCCGGTTCGGTCGCCAACTGGTACGCGCGGCACATCAGGATGCGGGGCACGATGCGGGGGTCGCTGTCGGGGACGCTCGCCACGATGGGCTGCGGGGTGCCGTACGCGATCGGCGCGAAGTTCGCGCACCCCAACCGGCCGGTGGTGGCGCTGGTCGGGGACGGCGCGATGCAGATGAACGGCATGGCCGAGCTGATCACGGCCGCCAAGTACCACGCGCAGTGGGACGATCCGCGGCTGGTCATCGGGGTGTGGAACAACCACGACCTCAATCAGGTGACCTGGGAGATGCGGGCGATGAGCGGTTCCCCGCAGTTCCTGCCGTCGCAGCAGTTGCCCGATGTGTCGTACGCGGGGTTCGGGCGCTCGATCGGACTGACCGGCATCCGGGTGGAGAAGCCCGAGCACGTCGAGGGGGCGTGGCGGCAGGCGCTGGCGGCGGAGGGGCCGGCGGTGGTGGAGTTCCTGACCGACCCGGCGGTGCCGCCGATCCCACCGCACGCGGACTGGGCCCAGCTGGAGGGCACGGCGGCGGCGGTGCTCAAGGGCGACGCGGACCGGGCGGGGATGGTGCGGCAGGGCCTCAAGGCGAAGGTGCAGGACTTCCTGCCGGGCGGACCGAAGCGGCAGCACGGCAAGTCGGCGCGCGAGGACGAGAGTTGATCGAGCGTCAGATCTGGTGCCTCAGACCTGCCGTCTCAGACCTGACGTCCGAGCAGGGACAGCAGCCTGGTGCAGGCGTCGGCTCCGGGGGGCGGCTCGACGGGGGCGGCGAACAGGCCGGTTCCGGAGAGGGATCCGGCGTAGGGCTCCACCTCGCGGCGGGTGAAGTCCACGAGTGCTTTGGGGAGGTGTTCGTCGGCGCCGATCGCGCGGGACAGGTCCCAGGCGTGCACGACGGCGTCCGCCGTCATCTGCGCGGCATAGGCGTCGGCGGAGGTGGGGCCGTAGGAGAGGTGCACGGTCCGTTTCAGGGCGCCGGGCGCGGCGAACGCCTCGCGGGCCGCGGTGGCGGCGGCGTCCCAGGCGGCGGCCGGGTCGTCGCCGAGGACGTCCCCGTCGAAGGAGTCGCCGACGTCCTTGACGGTCGCCCCGTCCAGCAGCGCGGGCACCCACAGCTGTTCGGCGGTGAGGTGGTTCACGAGGTCCCGGACGGTCCACTCGGTGCAGGGCGTGGGCGCGTCCCACTGGCGGGGTCGGACGGCGTGCACGCGGTCGCTGAACAGGTCGAGGGCCTCGCCGTGCCGGGTGAGCAGCGTACGGGGGGTCATGCAACCCATTGTCGGCGCGGACCCGGGTGGCGGCGAGGTGGGGGGAACGCGCCATTGTGGACGGCGCCTCCGCAGGTGACCACTGAGGGCAGCCTTACCCGTGGTGCGGAATGCCGCGAGCTGGCGGGCGGCACGGCCGTTCGCCGGTGAACGCGAGGGAGAATCCAGGGAGTTGCGGTGGGCGTCTCAAAAGCATCGCGGCAAACTCTTTTTTACTTTGCCAACATTGCCGCATGACCATTCCTTGACTAACGTCCAGAAGGCGCCGGAAGACAGACGCACCGCCCGAACACCCCAGCCCCGCACACGAATCGCACACGAATCGCGCACGGACAAAGGCCGGGACACCACGCCCGCCAGCGTGAGTCCCGGCCCTGTCCTTGCTGTGCATCCCAGATGTGTCCCGTGACGCGTTGGTCCCGGCTACGGCTTCAGCAGGCATTCGCCGGGGCGACGCGTCGACGCAACCCAACGTTCGGAGGGTACCGTGAACCACCCCAATCGGCTACGTGCGGCCATCGCGGAAGACGGAACGACGCCGCTGATCGGTGTCTTCGACATGTTCTCCGCCTCGGCGGCGGCCCAGCACTACGACGGCATGTTCGTCTCCGGCTTCGGTTTCGCCGCGTCCCACTACGGCCTGCCGGACATCGGCTTCATCGCCTGGCCGGACCTCGTCGGCTTCGTCCAGCGGCTGCGGCTGGCCTTCCCCGCCCAGCACCTGCTCGTGGACATCGACGACGGCTACGTCGACCCGGAGACGGCCTGCCACGTCGTCCAGCACCTGGAGGCCATCGGCGCCTCCGGGGTGATCCTGGAGGACCAGAAACGGCCGCGCCGCTGCGGACACGTGGACGGCAAACAGGTGCTGCCTCTGGAGGAGTACCTGGACAAGCTCGACATGGTCCTCGCATCCCGCCGCGACCTCGTCGTCGTCGCCCGCACCGATGCCACGGAGGAGGCGGAGATCCTGCGCCGCGCGAAGGCCCTCGCGGCGACGGACGCGGACGTCGTCCTCGTCGACGGCGTGCGCAGCGTCGACTGGATACGCAAGGTCCGCGAGGTCATCGGGGACAAACCGCTGCTGTTCAACCAGATCGCGGGCGGCAAGTCGCCTCGGCTGTCGCTGCCGGAACTCGGCGGGCTCGGTGTGGACGTGGCGATCTACAGCACCCCGTGCCTGTTCGCCGCGCAGACGGCGATGGACCGGGCGCTGACCGGCCTGAAGGAGGCCGAGGGCAGGCTGCCGGAGTTCACGGCGGACAGCGTCGGCGTCGCGGAGTGCCTGGCCCTGCTGGAGAAGAACATCAGCCGCCACCACCGGCCGGACCTCCCCGAGGTCCCGGTGACGGTCCGCTGACGCGCGCCGGGCGGGCCGGTCAACCGGCCCGCCCGGTCGCCCACTTCACACGAGGCGACCGGATGGTGAGACGGGGTTCTCACCATACGAGAGAGCTGCGTACGGTGGAGGGACTCGCCCGTGCCCGAAGCGGGCGCCCGCCGAGGGAGTCCCCATGCCGGACCGGTCCGCCGCCGTCTACACCCACGGTCACCACGAGTCCGTGCTGCGCTCACACGCCTGGCGCACCGCCGCCAACTCCGCCGCCTATCTGCTCCCGGAGCTGACGCCGGATCTGGAGATCCTCGACATCGGCTGCGGGCCCGGCACCATCACCGCGGACCTCGCCGCGCTCGTGCCGTGGGGCCGGGTCACGGGTCTCGACACCGCGGCGGAGGTGCTGGGCCGGGCGCGCGCCGTCACCCGTGAACGCGGCCTGGAGAACGTCCACTTCACGGTCGGCGACGTGCGGGCCCTGGACTTCCCCGACGATTCGTTCGACGTCGTCCACGCGCATCAGGTGCTCCAGCACCTCGGCGACCCGGTGGGCGCGCTGCGCGAGATGCGCCGCGTCTGCAGGCCCGGCGGGGTCGTCGCGGTGCGCGACGCGGACTACGCGGCCATGACCTGGTTCCCGCGGGTGCCGGGCCTGGACGACTGGCAGGACCTCTACCAGCGGGTCGCCCGCGCGGGCGGCGGCGAGCCCGACGCGGGCCGCCGGCTGCTGTCCTGGGCGCGCCGGGCGGGACTGACCGGGCTCACCGCCTCCGCGTCCGCCTGGTGCTACGCCACCCCCGAGGAGCGCGCGTGGTGGAGCGGGCTGTGGGCGGACCGCACGGTCGCGTCGTCGTACGCGCGGCTCGCGGTGGCGGGCGGCCACGCGGACGAGGCGGACCTGCGGCGGATCGCGGCCGCCTGGCGGGAGTGGGGCGCCCACGAGGACGGGTGGTTCGCGGTCCTGAACGGGGAGCTCCGCTGCCGGGTGTGACCGCGCGGGCGGGCGGTCGCATCGGGCCTCGCCGGTCGGTGACGGCCGTCAATGGCCGGTGATGGATCGTCCATCGGCCACTCATGATTTGTCGATCGGACGCTCCTAGCCTCGTCGAGGGCTTCAGCCGGTCCCCCAACCGGACACCCCTGAACCGCCCCCTGAACCGATGAGGACGAGAACCATGAAGAACGCCCTGCGCATATCCGGCGCCGCCGCCCTGGCCGCCGCCGCCCTCGCCGTGCTCCCCGCGACCTCGGCGAGCGCCGCCGAGAGCGGCCCCGGCGCGGTCCGCGGCCTCGGCGGCAAGTGCCTCGACGTCCGCGCGTCGAACTCGGCCAACGGCAGCGCCGTGCAGATCTACGACTGCAACGGCTCCGGCGCGCAGCAGTGGACGTTCAACGACAACCCGGGCACCGTCGGCGGCACGATGAAGGCGCTCGGCAAGTGCCTGGACGTGGCCTCCAGCGGGACCGCCGACCGGACCCCCGTCCAGCTGTGGGACTGCAACGACTCCGGCGCCCAGAAGTGGGTCTACTACCAGGGCGACGTCCTGGTGAACCCGCAGTCGGGCAAGTGCCTCGACGTGCCGGGCGGCAACGCGTCCAACGGCACCCAGGTGCAGATCTACACCTGTAACTACACCGACTCCCAGAAGTGGACGCGCCCCTCGGGCGGCGGCTCCACGCAGCCCCCGGTCGAGGAGGCCGGCAAGTTCCAGCGCGAGGTGTTCGACCTGGTCAACAACTACCGCGTGCAGAACGGCAAGCCCGCGCTCCAGTACGACGCCGCCCTCGCGCACACCGCCCAGGACGAGGCCGACGAGCAGGCCCGCCGCGGCCAGCAGGGCCACTGGACCTTCGGCAAGATCTACGACTCGCTGAAGGCGTACGGCTACACCCACCCCGCCGGCGGCGTCGCCGAGAACGCCGCGGGCGCGCCCGGCTTCTGGAAGGACGCCCGTTCGGTCGTCCAGGCCTGGATCGACGAGCCGGGTCACCGCCAGAACATCCTCGGCGACTTCAAGTACACCGGTGTGGGTCTCACCGTCGTCAACGGCAACTACTGGTGGGCCCAGGACTTCGCGGGCTGACACCCGGGGACGAAGCGGAGGGCTTCCCTGCGAGGGCACGGCGTGCGGTTGCGGGGCCAACTAGCCTTGTTCCCATGAACATTCTGGGGACTTCGCTAAGGGTGTGCGTCAACGATCTGGAATCCGCCGTCGCCGTCTACGAACGGCTGACCGGCGCGGAGGCGCTGCGCTTCCAGCGCGGTGGGGTCACGGTCGCGGCGGTCGGCTGCTTCTTCCTGATGAGCGGCCCGGAGCGGGAGCTGTCGATCCTGCGGAAGATCACGGCCACCATCGCCGTCTCGGACGTCGACGAGTCGCTCGAAGACCTCCGGGCGGTGGGCGCGGAGATCATCGCGGGGCCGGTGCCCACGCCGATCGGACGCAATCTGGTGGCCCGGCACCCCGACGGGCTGGTCTTCGAATACGTCGACCGCAAGCCCGGCTGACCCCTCACCGTCTCACCGTCCTCCGCACCACCCTCCACGAGGGCCCACGAGCCCCGGCACGGATCCGTCCGTGCCGGGGCTTCCGCATGTGGATCTTCAGTTGACCGCGGCGGCACCCCTCCTCCATCATGCTTTCACTAATCACTTAGTGAAAGCATGATGGAGGGAGGCCCGGACGCCTTGGACACCCTGGCTCCACCCCGGCTGCCCGCCACCCGCCACGCCCGGCCCGCGGCCCCGCCCGTCCCCCGGCGGACCGCCCATGACCTGCGGCGATGGCTCGTACCCGGCATTCCGGCGGCCGTACTGACCGCACTCGGGCTGTGGGGGATCACCCGGCAGCGCAGCATGTGGCGCGACGAGGCCGCGACCTGGCAGGTCGCCCACCGTTCGCTCGCCGACATAGGGCACCTGCTGGACGAGGTCGATGTCGTCCACGGCCTCTACTACGTGATCGTGCACGGCCTCTTCGCCGTCTTCGGGGACAGCCTGTACACGCTGCGGCTGCCGTCCGTACTGGCGATGGCCGCGGCCGCCGCGTTCACGGCCGCGCTCGGCGCGCGGCTCGCCGGCCCCTGGGCCGGCCTGGGCGCGGGCCTCGCCTTCGCGCTCTCCCCCCTGGTGCAGCAGTACGCGCAGGAGGGCCGGGCGTACGCACTGGTCACGGCCGGGATCGCGGCCGCCACCTGGCTCCTGGTCACCGCGCTGGAGCGCCCCGGCCCCGGGTGGCGGTGGGCCGCGTACGCCCTCACCCTGCTCGTCGCCGCGCTGCTCAACTGGTTCTCGCTGCTGGTCCTGCCCGCCCACGCCGTGTCCGTCGCGCTGGCCCGGCCCGGCCGGGTGCCGCTGCGGCGGTGGGCCGTGGCCGCGGCGGCGGCCGTCGGCGGGGCGGCGCCACTGATCGCGGCCAGCCGGGCCCAGTCCTTCCAGGTCTCGTGGATACGTCCGCTCACCTGGCCGACGGTCCTGGGCATCGGCCTCGTCGTCGCCGTGGGCTGGCTGTGCGCCAAGGTTCCGCACCGGCGCACGGGGCGCGTGCCGCTCGCCTCGGTGGCGCTGCCCCTGCTGGCCGTCCCGCAGCTCGCCCTCGTCCTGGCGTCGCTGATCCAACCCGTCTATCTCGCGCGCTACGTCCTCTACACCCAGACCGGGCTGGCCCTCCTCGTCGGCCCGGTGGCCGGGTGGGCCGTCCGGACGGCCGCCGCCCGGTGGCCCGTACGGCCCTCGGTCCTGCTCGCCGCCGCCACGGCGGCCGCCTTCGCCGCGCTCCTCCCCGCCGAGCTCCACCTGCGCGGCCCGCACAGCCGGATCGACGACGTCCTCTCTGCGGCCGACCGCGTCGCGGCGGTCGCCCGGCCGGGCGACGCGGTGCTGTTCATACCGGCGGCACGGCGCGACACGGCCCTGGTCTCACCGGCCGCGTTCACCGGCCTGAAGGACATCGCCCTCGTCGAACTCCCGGCCCCGTCGGGCACGTTGAAGGGATACGAGGGCACGCCGGACGAGATCCGCGCGGCGATGCTCGCCATGGCACGGATCGTGGTGGTCGGCGACTCGGGAGCGCTGACCGCACGGGAGGGGCCGGTGCGGGAGGTGACGAAGCGGCGGGTGTTGCGGAACCACTTCGCGGTGGTGTCGGACAGCGTGCGGAACGGGCGGCGGGTCACCGCGTACGAGCGGGTCCGGTGACTCTCGCCCCGGACCCGTGTTTCCCCGATCCCCTGGCTGCGGGGCTGCGCCCCGGGCCCCGCAACACGGCTTCGCCGCGTTGTCCTCAAACGCCGGACGGGCTGGATGTGCGGACCGTGGTTCTTTGTCCTGCGGCCCGCAGGCTTGCGGACCGCAGGTTGCGGACTACGCCAGCAAAATCAGCC
>NZ_JBSFWT010000056.1:0-47265 GCF_053594975.1 Streptomyces sp. NPDC002537 | reverse complement strand
AAAACGCTCGGCTGGGAAACCCCAGCCGAGCGTCTCGCTAAGCTCCTGGCCACAGCCAGTTGATCACTGTGTTGCTTCGACCCCTGGAATTCGCCTCGCGGCAGGGGGCCTTCGTGCTGCGTACGGGCGGCTCAGCGCAGCCAGGGCAGGTCGCCGCGGGCCGGCTGGAGGCCGGTCGCGATGGTGCGGCAGATCTCCCCGAGCTGGGTGACCTGTTCGGGGGTGAGCCGGTCGAAGACGGCGCCGCGCACGGTGGCCACGTGGCCCGGCGCGGTCTTCTTCAGCATCGCGAAGCCCTCGTCCGTGAGGATGGCCAGCTGGCCGCGCTTGTCGGAGGGACACTCCTCCCGCCGCACCCAGCCGTTCTTCTCCAGCCGGGCCACGGCGTGCGAGAGGCGCGAGCGGGTGATCTTGGCGCTCTGGGCGAGTTCGGTCATCCGCATCCGGCGGCGCGGCGCGTCGGAAAGCTTGACCAGCAGCCCGTAGTAGACGTGCGGCATCCCGGCGTCGCGCTGCAACTGCCGGTCGAGATGGTCCTCCAGGAGCGTGGTGGCGTGCATGTACGCCCGCCAGGTGGCCTGCTCCTCGTCGCTCAGCCAGCGCGGCTCGTAGCGCGGCTCGGATCGCTCCGTACGGGCGGGCCCCTCCGGGCCGGTCGCCCGGTCCCCGCCCTGTGCGTCCCCTACAGGTCGTTTGGTCATGACATCCACTGTTTCACCCACCGGCTTCTTCCAGTCCTGATTCTTGAAGTTTAAATAAGGCAGAGTTAAGGTGAGGGTAGCTTGAGAGTTCAACTAAATGGTCGAACCAGGAGGGCCGCACTCATGTCCGCCGCCGCCGGGCGCATGCCCGCGCTCTATCTCTCCCATGGCGCACCGCCCCTCGCCGATGACGAACTCTGGCCCGGTCAGCTCGCCGCCTGGTCCGCGGAGCTGCCGAGGCCCACCGCGATCCTCATCGTCTCGGCACACTGGGAAGAGGCCCCACTCGCCCTCGGCGCCACCACCACGGTGCCGCTCGTCTACGACTTCTGGGGTTTCCCCGAGCATTACTACAAGGTCCGGTACGCCGCTCCAGGCGCGGTCGAGCTCGCCGACCGGGTGCGCGGGACGCTGCGCGGCGCGGGCACGCCCGTGCAGGACATGCCGGACCGCGGGCTGGACCACGGCGCGTACGTCCCGCTCGTCGAGATGTTCCCCGAGGCGGACATCCCCGTGCTGCAGATCTCGCTGCCCACGCTCGACCCACGACGGCTGCTGGAGATCGGGCGCAAGCTGGCGCCGCTGCGGGACGAAGGGGTGCTGATCGTCGGGAGCGGGTTCTTCACCCACAACCTGGCCGCACTGCGGCACGCCGGGTCGGGGCCGCCGGGCTGGTCGGTGGAGTTCGACGCGTGGGGGAGCGAGGCGCTCGCCGGCGGTGACGTCGACGCGCTGCTGGACTTCGAGCGGAAGGCGCCTGCGGGGCGGCTGGCGCACCCGCGGACGGAGCACTTCGCCCCGCTGTTCGTGACGCTGGGCGCGGCCGAGGGCGACCTGGAGCAGCCGCGTACGGTCATCGACGGGTTCTGGATGGGCCTGGCGAAGCGGTCGGTCCAGTTCGGCTGACGGCCGGGTGGCAACGCGAGCACCGACGGCCCGGCGCGGACCGTCAGTGCTCGTGCCAGTACGCGGGCCGTCAGTGCTCGTGCCAGTAGAAGACGTAGTACGAGGCCAGCCCCATGCCCAGCCCCAGCAGCAGGCCGATCTCGATGGCCCGTAGGACGGAGTCTCCCGTCAGGGAGTAGAGGAACCCCATGCCGGCGCCGAAGAGGGAGCCGTAGGCGATCGCGCGGACCTCGGTGATCAGCTTGGCGCGCTCGCGGATCAGGACGTAGCCCGCGCCCGCGGAGACCAGGGCGGTGGCGAGCCCCAGCAGCCAGGAACCGGCCGTGGAGAAGCCGTTCTGGCCCGAGATGAAGACGGCGTACAGACCGAGCACGATGCCACCGGTGACCGGGACGGCCCAGGTCCACCGGGCGGTACGGCCCGTGTGCGGGAGATGGGTGCCGCGGGCCACGGGGCCGGGACCCTCGTGGGCGTGATGCCGTCCGGGCATGATCGAGTGCGCTGGCATCGCGAGCTCCTCTCGCCTCGTGCGTCACCACCAGCGCACACCCCCGTACGGGTGACGGCAACTCGATCACGCCACACGCACCCCGGCGGTCCCCGCGGTCCCGCCCTGGAACCCGACCTACCAGGCTTCTCGGGCAACCGCGCGCGCCCGCAGGCCGTCTTGAGGTGGGGAGACGGCGTACCGGGCAGCCCCCGGAGCCCCGTCCGTACCCGGTCTGACCTGCGCTTCCACGGGTTCTCCGAGGGTGCCCCGGGATGTGGCGGGACAGGGTACTGCATGATCGCAAAAAATTAGACGCCCCATGGGAATTCTGTCCGGATTCCAGTCGTTCTTTCCTTCGGATGGGGCGCTCCGTGACAGGGTCCGCCCTCAGTGGAGCCCCATTCGTCCCGCGACCGACTCATCGCAAGGGAGCACGCATGGCAACCCGTGCCGTCGCCCGTCGTCAGACCGCCGCAAAGGGCGCTGTAGGGGCACGCGGCGCCCGCGCCGCCGGCGGGGAGATCGCCGACCGTGACCTGGTCGGCATGTACCTCGACGAGATCGCGCGCACGCCCCTGCTCGACGCCGCCAAGGAGGTCGAGCTGTCCCAGGCCATCGAGGCGGGTGTCTACGCCCAGCAGCTCCTCGACGGCGCCGTCGAGGGCGCCATGGAGGACGGGGGTGCCGGGGCCGCGGGCGCGGACCGCGCCGAGCTGGAGGCGATAGCCGCCGAGGGCGCCCGCGCCAAGGACGTCTTCATCAAGTCCAACCTCCGCCTCGTCGTCGCCGTCGCCCGCCGTTACCCGCGCAGCGGCCTGCCCCTGCTCGACCTCATCCAGGAGGGCAACGCCGGCCTGGTGCGCGCGGTCGAGAAGTTCGACTACACCAAGGGTTTCAAGTTCTCCACGTATGCCACGTGGTGGATCCGCCAGGCGATCACCCGCTCCATCGCCGACCAGTCCCGCACGATCCGGCTGCCCGTCCACCTCGTGGAGGAGCTGGGCCGGATCCGTCGCGTCCAGCGCGACTTCAACCGGGAGCACGGCCGCGACCCCGAGCCCGAGGAGATCGCCGCCGAGCTGGACACCACCCCGACCCGCGTCAGCGACGTGCTCGACTGGGCCCGCGACCCGGTCAGCCTGAACATGTCCGTGGACGACGAGGGCGACACCCAGTTCGGCGACCTGCTGGAGGACACCTCCGCCGTCTCGCCCGAGCAGTCCGTGATCGCCCTCCTCCGCAGCGAGGAGCTGGAGGACCTCATCAGCCGCCTCGACCAGCGCACCGCCTCCATCATCAAGGCGCGCTACGGCATCGAGGACGGCCGCGAGCGGACGCTCACCGAGGTGGGCAAGCAGCACGGGCTGACCCGGGAGCGGATCCGTCAGATCGAGAAGCATGCGCTTCTGGAACTGAAGAAGATGGCGCATGCCACCGGTTTTGACGCGGCGGCGTAGCGTCTCGCCGTTGCCTCCCCCAGACTCCGTCCGGGGGGACCCCCAGCGGCGGGGGCGGCCTGCGGCCGCGTCCTCAAACGCCGGACGGGCTGATTTTGCTGGCGTGGGCCGCAAGCCTGCGGGCCGTAGGCCGAAGAGCCACGGTCCGCAATTTCAGCCCGTCCGGCGTTTGAGGACAGCGCGCGAAGCGTGCTTCGGGGTCTGGGGCGGAGCCCCAGTTCGGGAAGGGGCGGGCAGGCGTAAGCGCTACCGGGCCGCCGC
Source organism: Streptomyces sp. NPDC002537 (assembly GCF_053594975.1). Taxonomy (NCBI): domain Bacteria; kingdom Bacillati; phylum Actinomycetota; class Actinomycetes; order Kitasatosporales; family Streptomycetaceae; genus Streptomyces; species Streptomyces sp. NPDC002537. The sequence continues at coordinate 43,450 of NZ_JBSFWT010000056.1, read as the reverse complement.
CCGGGAAATCCGGGCACCCAATTCGGCCAGGTGAGCCACCAGCTCAGAAGGCTCGTGCGCCTCGAATTCGCAATCGATCAGGGCGAGCCGAATCGCCACCCACTCCAGCGAATCCGCCGTCGTGAACTCCAGCCGGCACCGGTCCTCGCCGAGCGGCACCGGCGTGGCGAGCCCGCTGGGAAACCGCCCCGCCACGAACGCCGCGGGCGCGTGCAGCGTCGCCACGACGCGATACGTCTGCTGGAGCCGCGCCATGGAACGGCTCATGAACTCCGCCGCGTCGGCGGCGGGCAGCTCGCGCGGGGTGAAACGCGCCCCCGTGGCGAACGGCTCGCTGACCCGGTCCACCCGGAACGTGCGCCAGTCGTCGCGGTCGAGGTCGTACGCCACGAGGTACCAGCGGCGCCCCGTGCTCACCAGCCGGTTCGGCTCGACCAGCCGCTGGGTCTCCGTGCCGTCGCCCTTGCGGTAGCCGAAACGCAGCCGTTCGTGCCCGGTGGCGGCCGCGGCCATCACGGTCAGCGCCCGTGGGTCGACGGTCGCGCCGTCGCCGCCGGTGAGCGGTACGGTGGCGGCCTGGAGCGTGGCCACGCGGTGCCGCAGCCGGGACGGCAGCACCTGTTCCAGCTTGGCGAGGGCCCGTACGGACGCCTCCTCGATCCCGTCGACGGCGTGGCCCGCGCCCGCGCGCAGCCCCACCGCGATGGCGACGGCCTCCTCGTCGTCGAGGACCAGCGGCGGCATCGCCGCCCCCGCGGCCAGCCGGTAGCCGCCGACCGCGCCCATCGTGGCCTGCACGGGATAGCCGAGGTCGCGCAGCCGCTCGATGTCGCGCCGGATGGTGCGCGTGGTGACGCCGAGCCGTTCGGCGAGCTCGCTGCCCGGCCACTCGCGCGGGGTCTGGAGCAGGGAGAGCAGGGTCAGCAGCCGTGCCGGGGTGTCGGTCATGTCACCCAGCCTGCCAGCGCAGTGGGACACGAGCTGTCCTACATGGGCCGTAACGTCGAGTCCGTTCCCTCCCCCACCCGTCCAGGAAAGGCTCCTGTCTTGATGTCCACCGATTCGCCACCCGCCGACCGCCGCCGCTGGCTGGCGCTCGCGGTCGTGATGACCGCGTCCTTCATGGACCTGGTCGATGTCACCATCGTCAACATCGCGATGCCGAGCATCCAGCGGGACATCGACGCCTCGTTCAGCGTGCTGCAGTGGCTCAGCGAGGGCTACGCGCTGGCCTTCGCGATCGGCCTGATCACGGGCGGGCGGCTCGGCGACATCTACGGCCGGAAGAAGATATTCCTGCTGGGCATGGGCGGCTTCACGCTCGCCTCGATGCTGTGCGGTGTCGTCAGCGACCCCCAGCTGCTGGTCGCCGCCCGGGTGCTGCAGGGCCTGATGGGTGCGCTGATGGTGCCGCAGGTGCTGTCGATCATCCATGTGACGTTCCCCGCCCATGAGCGCGGCAAGGTCTTCGGCATGTTCGGCGCGGTCGTCGGCCTCGGCGCGGTCTCCGGTCCGCTGCTGGGCGCCCTGCTCACCCAGTGGAACCTCTTCGGCCTGGAGTGGCGCCCGATCTTCCTGATCAACCTCCCGGTCGGCATCGCCGGTCTGCTCCTCGGCCGCCGCTTCATCATCGAGTCCAAGGCCCCGCGGGCGCTGAAGCTGGACCTGGTCGGCGTGGCCCTGGCCAGCGCCGGGCTGCTGATGCTGCTCTACCCGCTGACGCAGGGCCGGGAGCACGACTGGCCGGTGTGGGGCTTCGTCTCGATGGCGCTCTCCGTGCCGATGTTCGTCGCCTTCGTCCTCTACGAGCGCCACAAGTCCCGCAAGGACGGCTCGCCGCTGGTCGAACTGTCCCTGTTCAAGGTCAAGAGCTTCGCCGCGGGCATCGGCGTCCAGCTGACCTTCGGCCTGACCTCCGGCATCTTCTTCCTGGTCTGGACGCTCTACATGCAGATCGGCCTCGGCTGGTCGGCGCTGCACGCGGGCCTGACGGGTGTCCCGTTCTCGCTCGCCGTCTCCGCGGCCGCGGGCATGTCCGTCCAGAAGCTGGTCCCCAAGTTCGGCCGCAAGGTGCTCCAGGCGGGCGCCCTGGTGATGGCCGCGGGCGTCCTCACCTACATCTGGGAGGCCGACCGCTACGGCGCGGACATCGCCTCCTGGCAGATGGCCCTGCCGCTGGTCGTCATGGGCGTGGGCATGGGCCTGATCGTCGCCCCGATCACCGACGCGGTCCTCTCCGAGGTCCCGCGCGAACACGCGGGCTCGGCGTCCGGCCTCATCAACACCACGCAGCAGCTGGGCAACGCGGTGGGCCTGGGCCTGGTCTCGGTCGCCTTCTTCGGCGTCGTCGACAAGGCCGATCCGCGACAGCGGCCTGCCGCGGACATCTTCGGCGAGGCGTTCACGCACTCGCTGTGGTGGGTCGCGGGCGGACTCGTGGTGGTCTTCGGGCTGATGTTCCTGCTGCCGAAGCGGAAGACCGCTGAGGCGGCCGCCGAGGAGGGCGCGGGGCAGGAGCTGGTGACGGCGTAAGGCTGTGGTTCGTGTGAGCGCCGGGTGGGTTGCCGTAAAAGCGACCTGCCCGGCGTTCGCGTATTCGGTTCCCGTTTCGGTCCCCGTGTGCGGACATGATCGACGAACGCCGCGAAGCCGACGCGGGTAAGGCCGGAGCTGGCTCCGCCATGCTCCATTCATTCGTCCATGCGGCGCTGGAGCGGTCGGTCGGGTCAGACGGCGCGCATGGCGGCCACAGCATCGGTATAGAGCTCGACCGTCAAGTCGTCCGGTCCGATGCCAAGTTCGCCGAGCACCGCTCGTACGTCGTCGAGAGCTTCGGTCACATCGGCGTCATGCTCGACCAGGGTCTCCAGTTCGAGGAAGGTTCCGGCGATCTCCGGGACTCGAACGAGTGTGGCGAGCATCTTCCGTCCTCGCTCCACGAATTCGTAGTTCCGGCAGCGCTTCTCGAACGCGATGACCGGTACGTATCCCAGCCCGCGCAGTATGGCGTGAACGGCATCAGGTGCGTCGATGCGCGTCTCATGCTCCGGTTTCGAACCGGACTCCTCATCGATCCGGGCACCCTTGTACGTGAGTACGCTGCGCGTCTCATCAGGGCTGTGCACCGTCCGGACCCGAAGTTCCTGGTCCGTGGAGCCGAGTCCGTTCTTCGGGTTGTCGTAGTAGGTGTCCCGGTACACCTCCGGCCGACCGGGCGCGCGTCCTTCCAGGAGCCGTAGCACCTCTTCCGGCGAGTGCACACGCGCTTTCAGTTCCGCTTCGATCATGAGTCCTGTCCTCCTCACACCGTGCGTTCGGCCTCGTTGAGGGTCGCCTGGAACATCCTGCGGAATCCGCGATACAGCGGCCCCTGCGGAGTCTCCATGATCTTGTACGTGGCCGACTCGTGTCCTTCCCACCCGGCGTCGAAGGCGCCGATGAACATCGTGCTGTCGGTGCGGATGACGCGCCATGTAGGTAGTGACGCATATCGGTACACCTTGATGTCGCACATCGCTGCCAGCTCGCGCAGACGGGTTTCGGCGAGCCGGACACCACTTGCCAGCGACTCGGCTGACTCGCCGATTTCGGCTGCACGCTTGCTGAGCGCCGCTGAATCGGGGTCGAGGAGCAGTACCCGGACCCTCGGACTGCAACGGCCCTCGTCCCGAGCGAGGCAGGCACGCAGCATCGAGTCGTTCAACCCGATCAGGCCGAGTCCGCGCACGGCGAGAATGTCGAGCTCCTGGGCCGAGCCGGCTTGCTGCTGGATTTCTTCGCGCGCGGACACCTGTGACGCATACACCCGGACCACCTCGGGGAAGGCGGACAGGTCAAAGGCGGCACTGCCGGTTCTCCTCGCGCGGCCGGCAGCGAGGCCGAGCAAGTGCCTGGCGTCGTCAGGCATGTTCAACCCGTCGGCGATCCGTTCGTACACGTCCAGGCGGGACACTTCCCGTCGCCCGTTGATGATCTCGTTGACACGCGCTTGGGTCATGCCGACGGCGGTCGCGATACGGGCTTGGCTAGCTCCGGCGTACTGCTGGACGAACCGGAACGTCGCTCCCATGTCCCGTGATCGGAGGGTCTGCCGGATCTCGGCGCGTTCCCAAGCGCACTCGGGAAGTTCGATCGATGCGAGCGGAGTCGTCATGCCAAGCCTCGCCATCCATAAGTGAGATGGGAATCCATCCCACGGTGAGATTACCGCTCGGGTATCGAGCAGAAGCAGAGCGTCGATGAATGCTTGCGACAACCAGAACGACCAAAGCGGCCGGGCGGAGGCTGTCATGGGTTGGGAACGGTTCGGGACGACCATCACGGCGTTCGGGATGCACCCGCCCTGGTTCGACAACCCGGACAGTCCTGTCCTCTCCGTTCCCTGATCGCTCAACGCGTTCGGACTGAGTCCGGCCGTTCCGCCGGATGGGGCCCAGTCGGGCCTCATGGCCACGACACGAGAGGTGCACCCATGCCCGCAGCTCCACGTTCCGCCCCTCGCGACGACGAAGCAGACCCCGCCGCCTCGACCGACCTGAGCGCCCGCGTGGCCGCCGCCAACGCGATGAGCCGCGTGGAAGCGGCGACGCCCGCGGGCGCCTCCGCGCCGTGCCTGACGTGTATGCGTCTCGCCCTGGCCCGTGCCGTGGCCATGCGCGAAGGTCAAGTGGCGGAAGTCGCCGCGTCCGACGTGGAAAAGGACCGGCACCGGCGGGAGGCCCACTGATGTACGGCCTGGTTCCCGTACCGCATTCGGCCGGGCCGGGGGCCGTCGACCCGCACCCCGGCTGCGCCACCTGCGCCCGGCTCGGCAGCGAGCGGCATCAGAGCGTGGAGGACCAGGACTGGGCCTGGGTGCAAGTCCTCGCGTGGGGCATGGACGCCCATTGGGAGTCCGCGCACCGCGAAGCAGCGTGGTGATCGGCGTACCGCAGAGCTTCCGGCAATGCCCACTCGCGCCCACTTCCTGCCCGTATCCGTTTACTTTCTCGCCATACTGGCGGTAACGTGCCCATGAACCACACACTCGGGCTCCGAACGGATGCAAACAGACATGTACGCCCCAGAGCGGCAGCAAGAAATCCTGCGGTTGGCCCGCGAGCGCGGCAGCGTGGACGTGCTGTCGCTCGCGGAGGAGTTCCAGGTCACGGCCGAGACCGTGCGGCGCGATCTCAAGGCGCTCGACCGGGCCGGGCTGGTGCGCCGGGTGCACGGGGGTGCGATCCCCGCCGGGCGGCTCGACTTCGAGCCGGATCTCGCCGAGCGCGAGACCACGGCCGCGGACGAGAAGGACGCCATCGCCCGCGCCGCGCTCGCCGAACTGCCCGCCGACGGCAGCGTGATCATCGACGCGGGCACCACGGCCGCCCGGCTCGCCGCGCTGCTGCCGCTGGACTCCACGCTGACGGTCGTCACCCACGCCCTGCCGGTCGCCGCGCGCCTCGCGGACCACCCGGGCATCTCGCTGCACCTCATCGGCGGGCGCGTGCGGCACCGTACGCGGGCCGCCGTGGACTCGTGGGCGCTGCGCGCGTACGGCGAGATCCACGCGGACGTCGCGTTCCTCGCGACCAACGGCTTCTCCCTCGACGGCGGGCTCACCACACCCGACCTCGCCGAGGCCGCCGTCAAGCGGGCCGCCGCCGCGGCCGCCCGCAGGGTCGTGCTGCTCGCGGACTCGGGCAAGTACGGGCAGCGGTACTTCGCCCGCTTCGGCGACCTCTCCGCCGTGGACCTGCTGATCACCGACGCGGGGCTCGCCGACGACGACGCGCGCGCCATCGAGGCGGCGGGCCCGGCGGTGGTCCGCGCGTGATCCTCACCGTCACCCCCAACCCGAGCCTCGACCGCACCTACGAGGTGCCGCGGCTGGAGCGCGGCGCCGTCCTGCGCGCGGCCGTCGACCGCGTCGACCCCGGCGGCAAGGGCGTCAACGTGTCCCGCGCCGTGGCCGCCGCCGGGCACCGTACGGTCGCGGTCCTGCCGGTCGGCGGGCCGGAGGGCGCGCTGCTGCTGCGGCTGCTCCGCGAGCACGGCATCGAGGCCGCGGGCGTGCCCGTGGGCGGCTCGACCCGCGTCAACGTCTCCGTCGCCGAACCCGACGGCACCCTCACCAAGGTGAACGCCGCGGGACCTGAACTCACCGCCGACGAAGCCGAGTCGCTGCTCGCCCAGGTGCGGGCGCGGTCGGCCGGCGCCGACTGGATCGCCTGCTGCGGCAGCCTGCCGCGCGGCCTCGCGCCCGAGTGGTACGGGCAGTTGGTGGCCCGCGCGCACGACGCCGGGGCGCGGATCGCGCTCGACACGTCCGGCCCGTCCCTGACCGCGGCCCTGCGCGAACGCCCCGACGTCGTCAAACCCAACGCGGAGGAGCTCGCGCAGGCGGTCGGCCGTCCGCTGACCACGGTCGGGGACGCGGCGGCCGCCGCGGCGGAGCTCCGGGCGCTGGGCGCGCGGTCCGTACTGGCCAGCCTCGGCGCGGACGGGCAACTGCTCGTGGACGACTCCGGCACGTACTTCGGCACCGCCCGCGTGCCTGCCGTCCGCAGCAACGTCGGTGCGGGCGACGCGTCCCTCGCGGGCTTCCTCGCCGCCGGGGGCACGGGCCCCGCGGCCCTCGCCTCCGCCCTGGCCCACGGCGCCGCGGCCGTCCAACTGCCCGGCAGCGCCATGCCGGTGCCGTCGGACCTGGACCCGGCGGCGGTGACCGTGACCTCCGGCGTACCGGTGGACCGCGCCCTGACGGAGCCGGTGCGGTGACGCACATCCCCCCGGTACCACCCCCTCAGCATCCCCCCACAGCGAGCAAGGGAGCCCGCGATGAGTGAGCTGATCACCGCGGAACTGGTCGATCTCGACCTGTCCGCCGACACCAAGGAGGCGGCCTCGCGCTCGCTCGCCGAGCGCATGCTGGCCCTTGGCCGCGTCACCGATCTCGACGGGTTCCTCGCGGACGTCGCGGCGCGCGAGGCGCAGATGCCGACCGGCCTCGACGGCGGCATCGGCATCCCCCACTGCCGCAGCGCCCACGTCACCGAACCGACGCTCGCCTTCGGCCGCGCCGCCGCGGGCATCGACTTCGGCGCCCCGGACGGCCCGGCCGACCTGATCTTCCTCATCGCGGCCCCGGCGGGCGCGGACGACGACCACCTGACGATCCTGTCCTCGCTGGCCCGTCAGCTGATGCGACAGGAGTTCACGGACGCGCTCCGCTCCGCGCGGAACGCGGACGACGCGGCGGCGCTCATACGGGGCACCCCTGGCGGGGCGGCCACCTCGAACGACGGCGCGGACTCGGACGACGGCGCGGACCCGAACGGCGAGACGGCTCCGAGTGCCGAAACGGCTCCGAGTACCGAGACGGCCGCGACCGCCGCTGCGGCCCCGGGCGCCGCCGCCCCCACCACCCCCTTCCGGATCGTCGCGGTCACCTCCTGCCCCACCGGCATCGCCCACACCTATATGGCCGCCGAAGCCCTCACGCGGGCCGCCGAGGCCGCGGGGGTGGAGATCGCCGTCGAGACGCAGGGCTCCGCCGGGTACACAGAGCTGGACCCGAAGGTGATCGCCGCCGCCGACGGCGTGATCTTCGCGCACGACGTCGAGGTACGGGACAGGGCCCGCTTCGCGGGCAAGCCCACCGTCGACGTCGGGGTGAAGGCCGGGGTCAACCGTCCCGGTGAACTGATCGCCGAGGTACGGGAGACGGCCGCCGCCGACCCGGCCGCCGTACGGACCGCGGCGCCCATGGACACCGTCGTCGGCACCGACGCCGACGACGGTTACGCCACCCGGCTGCGCAAGTGGCTGATGACAGGCGTCAGTTACATGGTGCCATTCGTCGCCGCGGGCGGCCTGCTCATCGCGCTCGCCTTCGCGGTCGGCGGCTACCAGATCGACAAGGCGCCGTCGGTCGCCGAGCACTTCGTGTGGACGGAGTCGGCGAGCTGGGCGGCGCTGCTGTTCCAGACCGGCGGCGCGGCCTTCGGGTTCCTCGTCCCTGTGCTGGCCGGCTACATCGCGTACGGCATGGCCGACCGGCCGGGTCTCGTCCCCGGGTTCGTGGGCGGCGCGATCGCGCTGACCGTCAACGCCGGCTTCCTCGGCGGCCTGATCGCCGGACTGCTCGCGGGCGGGACGGTCATGGCCGTGCAGCGGGTCGACGTACCGGCCGTGCTGCGCGGCATCATGCCGGTGGTCGTGATCCCGCTGGTGTCGTCGGCGGTGGTCGGCTTCCTGATGTTCCTCGTGGTCGGCAAGCCGGTCGCCTCGCTGCAGAAGGCGCTGACCGACTGGCTGGGCGGCCTGTCCGGCGCCAACGCGGTCGGGCTCGGCGTCGTCCTGGGCCTGATGATGTGCTTCGACCTCGGCGGGCCGCTGAACAAGTGCGCCTACGCGTTCGCCGTCGGCGGCCTCGCCGACCCCAACGAGGGCAGCCTCAAGGTGATGGCCGCGGTGATGGCGGCCGGCATGGTCCCGCCGCTGGCGATGGCGCTGGCCACGACCGTGCGCGGCGGGCTCTTCACCAGGACCGAGCGCGAGAACGGCAAGGCCGCCTGGGTGCTGGGCGCATCCTTCATCACCGAGGGCGCGATCCCGTTCGCGGCGGCGGACCCGCTGCGGGTGATCCCCTCGGCGATGGCGGGCGGCGCGGTGACGGGCGCCCTCTCCATGGCCTTCGGCTGCACCCTCCGCGCCCCGCACGGCGGCGCCTTCGTGATCCCCCTGATCGGCAGCCCCTTCCTCTACCTCGTCGCCATCGCCGCGGGCACGGCGGTGAGCGCACTCTCGGTGATCGTCCTCAAGGGCCTGCGCGCCACCCCCGGGCCGGAGCCCGTAACAGCGGCCTGACCTGCGCGAACACAACTCCCGGAGCCCCGCGCCGCCTGTCGTACAGGCGGCGCGGGGCTCTGTCGTGCGGGCCGTGCCGAGGTTGTATCGAGGTCGCATCGAGGCCGTGCCGAGGTTGTGTCGGAGCCGTGCCGGGATTCGCGTCGGGTTCGCGTCGGGATCGCATCGGGATCGCGTCGGGATTTGACGGGCCGGGATCCCCTCCGCATCATTCCACTAAGGCGTTAGTGAAACGAGGGTGACGAGTGATCGTGTTCCGGATAGACCGGCGCAGTGGCGTCGCCACCTATCTGCAGCTCGCCCACCAGGTCAGACAGGCCCTCCGGCTCGGAGTCCTGGAGCCGGGGGACCGGCTGCCCACGGCCAAGGAGGTGGTCGCGGCCACCGCGATCAACCCCAACACCGTGCTGCGGGCCTACCGGGAGCTGGAGCGGGAGGGGCTCGTCGAGCCGCGGCCCGGTCAGGGCACGTTCGTGCGCCGCTCGCTGTCGCGGCCCGCGGCCGCCGCGGACTCGCCGCTGCGGGCCGAGTTCACCGACTGGGTGGCACGGGCCCGCGACGCCGGGCTGGAGCGGGAGGACATCGCGGCACTCACCGGCTCCGTCCTCGACGACCGCTTTCCCCCATCACAACCGTCACCGCCGTCACAACGATCACCGCAGCCCATGGAGGAAGACTCGTGACCGACCCGATCGCCGCCACCGCCCTGCGGGCGACACGGCTCGGACGCAGGTTCCGGAGCGGATGGGCGCTGCGCGACTGCGACTTCGCCCTGCCCGCCGGGCGGATCACCGCGCTCGTCGGCCCCAACGGCGCAGGCAAGAGCACGCTGTTCCACCTCGCCACCGGGCTGCTGCGCCCGACCGACGGCGAGATCCGCGTCTTCGACGCCGACCCGGTCACCGCGGAGGCCCGCGACCGCACGGCCTTCCTCGCCCAGGACAAGCCGCTCTACCCGCGCTTCACCGTCGCCGAGACCCTCCGCTTCGGCCGCGAGCTCAACCAGCGCTGGGACGCGGCCACCGCCGAACGCATCGTCCGCGCCGGCGACATCTCCCCCGACGTCAAGGTCGGCACGCTCTCCCAGGGCCAGCGCACCCGCATCGCGCTCGCCCTGGCCTTCGCCAAACAGCCCGACCTGCTGCTCCTCGACGAGCCGCTGGCCGACCTCGACCCGCTCGCGCGCATCGAGGTGATGGGCCTGGTCATGGCGGAGGTCGCCGACCGGGGCATCACCGTGGTGCTGTCCTCGCACGTCCTGTCCGAGCTGGAGAACGTCTGCGACCACGTGCTGCTGCTCAAGCACGGCGGCGTACGCCTCCAGGGCGACGCCCAGCAGCTGTGCGACGACCACCTCCTGCTCACCGGCCGCGCCGACTCCTCCCGCGAGGACGGCCTGCCGCCCGGCCTGGACGGGGTGACCGTGGTGGAGTCGAACGTCACCGGCCGCCAGGTCTCCGCCCTCCTCCGTACGGAAGGCCGCCCGGTCGACGCCTGCGCCGACGACCGGTGGGTCACCGAAGTCCCCTCCCTGGAAGATCTGTTGCTCGCCTACCTCCGCTCCGCGCCCGTCGCCGCTTCCGCCGGTTCCGCCGCCCCCTCCGGTGACAAGGAGGCCGCGGCGTGAAGGGCACCCTCTGGCTGGCCTGGCGCCAGCAGCGCACCCTGGTCCTCGTCGGTGCCGTGCTCCTCGTCGCCTGCGTGGCGTGGGTCGCGTACCAGCGCGCGGACATGCTGGCGTTCATCAGCGACCACCACATCGACACGAAGAGCTGCAAGGGCTGGGACGGCGACTGCCGCAGCGACGCCGCCTACCAGCTGTTCGACGACACCAACGGCCCCCTGCGCGCGCTCGGCACCCTCAGCGCGGCGCTGCCCGTGCTCATCGGCGTCTTCTGGGGCGCGCCCCTGCTCGGACGCGAGCTGGAGAGCGGCACCTGGAAGCTGGCGCTGACCCAGGGCGTCAGCCTCCGCCGCTGGTTCCTCACCCGCTTCTCGCTGGCGCTCGGCTGCACGCTCGTCGGCTCGGCGGTCCTCGCCGCCCTCGTCGTGTGGTGGTGGGAGCCGGTCTCCAACATGCTCAACAGCCTTTACTGGCACGACGGCTACATCTTCAACGCCACCGGCCCCGCCGCCGTGGCCTGCGCGGTCTTCGGCCTCGCCGCCGGTACGGCGGCCGGGCTGCTGCTGCGCCGCACGGTGGCCGCCATGGGCGCCACCCTCGTCGCGGTCGCGGGCGTACGGGTGCTCCTCAACACCTTCCGCTCCGACTGGGTCTCGCCCGTCGTGCGGATCAGCCAGGGCACCGCGCCGCGTGAGTACGTCGGCAGCGCGTGGTCGACGGGGCAGTTCGGCTTCATCGACCGCGCGGGGCGCGAGGTGCACATCCCCGACGCCTGCGCGTGGGGCGAGGGGCTGCCCGACCTGAAGACCTGCATGGCCCAGAAGGGCTACACCGGCCGCTTCCACAAGGTCTTCCCCACAAGCGACTTCTGGGTCTTCCAGTGGATCGAGACGGCGATCTTCCTCGGTCTCGCGGCCGTGCTGATGGCACTGGTCTGCGTCGTCCTGCGCCGCCGCGCCGTCCTCTGACGGCACCGCCCTCCCCGTACTCACACCCGTTACACCCGCATACGCCTACGCACACGTCGGAGGTCCCTTCCGTGACGTCGTCCAAAGCCATGCTCAAAAACCGCAGCAACCTCACCCACAAGGTCCGTTACGCGGTGACCAACCCGGCGCGCATCGCGCCCTATCTGAAGCGCACGGCCCGTGACGGCTGGCTCCGGCTCAAGCACCCGGACCACGTCGACTACTACCGCGCGGTCATGGCCTCCGACACCGCGCGCAACCCCGAGGCGGCCGTCGGCAGCCGCAGCCACGACCGCTGGCTCGCGCTCGGCAAGATGCAGTTCGACTACCTGATGGAGCACGGGCTCACCCCGCAGCACCGCATGCTCGACATAGGCTGCGGCAACCTCCGCGCGGGCCGGCTCTTCATCGACCACCTCGACACCGGCAACTACTACGGCATCGACATCTCGCCCGACATCCTCATCGCGGCCAAGCAGACCCTCACGACCTACGGTCTCCAGGACAAGCTGCCCCACCTCACCATCACCCAGAACCTCACCCTCGACTTCCTCCCCGACGGCCACTTCGACGTGGTGCACGCGCACAGCGTCTTCTCGCACTCGCCGATCGAGGTCATCGACGAATGCCTGGCCCACGTGGGGCGGGTGCTCGCCCCCGGCGGCTTCTTCGACTTCACCTTCGACCGCACCGAGGGCACCGAACACCAGGTGCTGCGCGAGGACTTCTACTACCGCACCCAGACCCTGATCGCGCTCGCCGAGAAGCACGGACTGCACGGCCGCTTCATGGACGACTGGGAGAAGCGCCCGCACGGCCAGTCGAAGATCAGGGTGACCGCGCGGGACTGACCGCCTGCACCGGGGCCGCCGGGGCCGCCGGGCCCCGCACCGCTCGGGAAGCCCGGGGCCGGCCCCCGTACGGATCGCCCTACGGATCGCTGTACGGCCCCCTGTGCGGATCGCCGTACGGACCGTCTCACAGGTCCCTGTACAGGGACCTGTACAGATCCCCCTACAGGCCGCCGTACAGATCCCCGTACAGGTCGCGGTACGAGGGGAAGACCCCGCCCGGCCCGTCCACCCCCTCCGCCGCGAGCACCGCCTTCACCACCGACCGCGTCAGGACGTCCGCCCCCGCCGCCAGGATCTCGTTGAGGGCCCCCGCCGCGAGCAGGACCGTGCTGCCGAACAACTCCTCGTCCGGCAACGGCCGGTCACCGGTGGCCAGGGCGAACACCGTGTCCCCGTCGTTCATCAGGTGCACCGGCCGCACGGCGCGGGCCAACCCGTCGTGCGCCGTGCCCGCGAGCTTGTGCGCCTGGGCACGGGTCAGCGCGGCATCGGTCGCGACCACGGCGAGCGTCGTGTTGAGCGACGGACGCACGGACGAGCCCTGCCGCTTCGCGGACTCCTCCATGGCGGCCGCCAGCCTCTCCCGCGCGGCGCGGTGCCGCGCGGGAGAGGGGACGTCGACCACGCCGTCGCACAACTGCCCGTACAGCGCGCCCGTCCTGGGCTCCACCACCGAACCCACCGCGTTGACGACCGCCAGCGCCGCGACCGTCGTCCCCGACGGCAGGACGACGCTCGCCGTCCCCACGCCGCCCTTGAGGCCCCCGACCACCGCACCCGTACCGGCGCCCACATCGCCCTGCTCCACCGGCGCTCCCACGCCCGTACGGGACGCGGCCTCCGCCGCCGCGCGGCCGAGCGCGGCATCGGGACGCGCCCGCCAGTCGCCGCCCCGGCCGAGGTCGAACAGCGCCGCGGCCGGCACGACGGGCACGACCTGCGCCGGGTCCGGGCCGACCCGGAAGCCGCGGCCCGCGTCCTCCAGCCAGGCCACCACCCCGGCCGCCGCGTCGAGCCCGAAGGCGCTGCCGCCCGAGAGCACGATCGCCTCGACGTTCTGGACCAGGTTGCGCGGGTCGAGGGCATCGGTCTCCCTGGTCCCCGGCCCGCCGCCGCGCACGTCCACGGCGGCGACCGCGCCGCCCGCACCGGTGAGCACGACCGTGGTGCCGGTCAGGGCACCGTCGCCCATGCGCCGCGCATGCCCGACCCGCAGCCCGGGGACATCGGTCAACGCGTCGAGAGGGCCGGTGGGGCAAGGCTGTTGGGCGCTACCGGTATCAGTCATGCGCCCATGCGTATCACTTCCCTCCTGCCGTGTCTGCCGTCGCCGTGACCCCTGTCGTTCCGGTCGTGGTCCGGGACGACAGGGCGACTCCCACCGCCACCGTGGCCGTCGCCACCACGCCCGCCAGCGGCACCGCCGCGTGCCCCGCGAAGGTGCAGGCCAGCACCAGCAAGGCGGAGACGGGCAGGACCAACTGCTCCGCCAGGTCCCGCTTGTGGTGCCGGGAGTGGATCGCCCACACCGAGAACATGAAGAGCGCGGTGACCGTCGTGACCGCGCCCGACGCCGCGAACGTCGAGATGTGCGCCTTGCCGACGGCCTCCTCGATGGCCACCTCGATCCCCGCGCCGATGGCCGCCGCCGAACCGAAGACGAAGTAGTGCCCGTAACCCCAGAGGAACGCCTGCTGGTTGGACGCCAGGTGGAGGTGGATGGGCACCGCGAAATAGATCCAGTACGCGGCGAAGATGATCAGCAGCCCGCCGCCCGCGATCGGCAGCAGCGTGCCCAGCGCCTCGTGCTCGTCCACCGCCGACTGCACGGCCATCGTGGCGGCCGACACCGTCTCGCCCAGCACGATGATCGTGAACAGGCCGTACCGCTCGGCGATGTGGTGCGGGTGCCAGCCGGTCTGGTGCCGGTGCTCGGCGATCGCCGGGACCGACAACTCCGCGATCACCGCGACCAGGAAGAGCCAGGGCCTGACGGGGCCGGGCAGGAACAGGAGCCCCAGCCAGGCGATCTGGCACAGGCTGACGCCCACCGCGTAGCGCAGGGCCGTGCGCCGCTCCTCGCCTGTCGAGGAGCGCGCGGCGCGCAGCCACTGGGAGACCAGCGCCAGCCGCATCACCGCGTAGCCGAACCAGACCACCGTGAAGTCGCCGCCGTTGAACGCACGGGGGATGCCCGCCGCCAGGACCAGCACCCCGGCCATCTGGACCAGCGTCACCACGCGGTACAGCACGTCGTCCGTGTCGTACGCGGAGGAGAACCAACTGAAGTTGACCCACGCCCACCACACGGCGAAGAAGGTCATGAAATAGCCGGAAATGCCGGTACCAGGATGGTTCTCGGCCAGGGCGTGGACCAGCTGCTTGCCCGCCTGTGCCACCGCGACCACGAAGCAGAGGTCGAAGAACAGCTCCAAGGGGGTGGCGGTGCGGTGGGCTTCGTCGCGGCCGCGCGCGGTCATCCGGCGGATGACGTTTCCGCCGGTCCCGGATTCCGGTGACGTCTCGCCCATGTGTCAGCCGGGGTGGGGTGTGGTCACCGTCACATCGGTCATGTCGTGATTCTCGCCGCTGCCCCCAGCGGGCGCGCGTCGGGGACGCGGGCGGGCGCCCGTACCCTGGAGGCATGAGTACCGCCCCCGAGCCCGCCGCGCGGCCGCGTGATCCCGCCGCCGCGCTGATCTTCGACGACCCGCTGGCGCAGCAGTCCTCGGACGACACGGACCGCGGCTGGGGCGAGCGGCCGGCCGGCGGCGACAGTGCCGCCGATCTCGCCCGCTTCCTGGACGAGAAGCCGCCCCACCACATCTGAGCCCTCAGCGCTGAGAAGGCACCTTTTCCGCCTCCGGGCCGCGGTGCTGCTCGATGAGCGCGTCCCGGATCTGCTCCAGCAGTTCGACCTCGGTCGCCTTGGCCGGCTCCGCGGGCTTCTTCGCCGCCTGACGGTCCTGCCAGCGCTTCATCGGCAGCAGCATCAGGAAGTAGACCACCGCGGCGGTGATGAGGAAGGTCAGCGAGGCGCTGAGCACCGCGCCCCACAGGATGGCGACGCCCTCGGTCACCTCCCCGGAGCCGTTCGTGGCGCAAGGGCCCTTGATGCAGATCGAGTAGCTGCCCAGGTCCTTGGTGCCGAAGGCGCCGACGACCGGGTTGATCACGCCCTTGACCACCGAATTGACGATGCTGGTGAACGCCGCGCCGATGACCACGGCGACCGCGAGGTCTATGACGTTGCCCCGCATCAGGAACGCCTTGAACCCGCCCAGCACGCCTGTCTTCTTCTCGCTCACCGAGCAGCCTCTCTCTGTCTCCACTTGTTCCGGAATGGAACGTTCTATGGTCTCTGGAGGATTTTGCCAGGTCTGTGCGGTCTGTCGGGTTGATCATGCGAAGCGGTAGTGCGTGAGCGTGGGCAGGCACAGGGTCACCGCCCCCGCTGCCGCCGTCACCACGGCCGTCAGGCGGCGGCGCCGGACGGCCCGCCATGGCCCGTAGCGGGCCTTCCCCACGCGGACGGGGTCGAAGTGCGGGAGGCCGCAGGTGGGTGGGGGCGTGTGGGGGCATGTCGGCGGGGTGGGGCTCTTCGGGCGCGCCGGGTATACCGGGTATGCCGGGTGGATGACGGACATAGGGGATCACCGCCTGGTGTGGACTCGACCGGGACGCATCTCACGATCCCGGTCTTCGCCCGATCCCGCTGAGGCCTGTGGACGACCACGGCGTTGTGGACAACCCGGTCACCCGTCCGTGGGGGCGGTTCGCGCCCCGCCCCTTCCCGAAACCGGGGAGACCCCCGGCCCCCCGACCGCGCTCCGCGCGGTGTCCTCAATCGCCGGACGGGCTGGATGTGCGGACCGTGGCTCTTTGACCTGCGACCCGCAGGCTTGCGGCCCGCAGATTGCGGACTACGCCCGCAAAATCAGCCCGTCCGGCGTTTGAGGACGCGGCCGCAGGCCGCCCCCGCCGCAGGCGGCGAACCGGCCCGCAGCCGGGCAGGGGCGTCAGGGAAGCTCTATCCCCAGGTCCCATCCCGAGTGCACATCCGCGCACAGACAATTCCGCTCCGCGGACTCCGGCAGTGCGCACACCGCCGCGAAGAGAACCTCCCGCAGGCGGCCGACGTTCTCGGCGAAGACCCGCATGACCTCGTCGTGGGAGACGCCGTCGCCGGTCTCGGCGCCCGCGTCCAAGTCGGTGACGAGGGACATGGAGGTGTAGCAGAGGCCCAGCTCGCGGGCGAGGACGGCCTCCGGGTGGCCGGTCATGCCGACCACGGACCAGCCCTGTGCGGCGTGCCAGCGGGACTCGGCGCGGGTGGAGAAGCGCGGGCCCTCGATGACCACCATCGTGCCGCCGTCCACCACCGGGCCCCAGCCGTGCCCGCGGGCGACCGCCACGGCGACCGCGCGCCCGGCGGGGCAGTACGGGTCGGCGAACGTCGTGTGCACCACATTGGGGACGGTGCCGTCCGGCAGCGGCTCGCCGTCGAAGAAGGTCTGCGTCCGGTTCTTCGTCCGGTCCACGAGCTGGTCCGGGACGAGCAGCGTGCCCGGCCCGTACTCCGGCCGCAGCCCGCCCACGGCGCACGGACCGAGCACCTGGCGCACACCGACGGAGCGCAGGGCCCACATGTTGGCCCGGTAGTTGATGCGGTTCGGCGGCAGGTGGTGGCCGCGTCCGTGGCGGGGCAGGAAGGCGACCTTCCGCCCGGCCAGTTCACCGATGAAGAGCGAATCGCTCGGCGACCCGTAGGGCGTCTTGACCGAGACCTCGGTCACGTCCTCCAGGAAGGAGTAGAACCCCGACCCGCCGATCACGCCTATGTCCGCCCGTGCGGTACCCATGTCGACCATGCGGCCCACCCTAACGGCGGCCCGCACGGCGAAGAGCCCGCCGTCCCTCACTGGGGGACGACGGGCTCCGATGCGCCGGGGTGGTGCGTCAGGCGGCCGACGTGCTGCTGCTCGACGACGTCGAGGCGCTCGCGGACGCCGTGGAAGTCGAGGAGGAGTCCGAGCCGTTCTTCGCGGACGAGGCCGACGAGGACGACGCGGAGGACTTCGCCGGGCTGCTGCTCGACGACGTGCCACGGCTGTCGTTCCGGTAGAAGCCGGAGCCCTTGAAGACGATGCCGACCGCGGAGAACACCTTCTTCAGGCGTCCGTCACAGCTTGGGCAGACGGTCAGGGCGTCATCGGTGAACTTCTGCACCGCCTCGAGGCCCTCGCCGCACTCGGTGCACTGGTACTGGTAAGTCGGCACTTGCTCCTCCTGGCACTCTCACTCGATGAGTGCTAACGACGGTCCATAGTGCAGTATTCCGGCGCGTCAGTCCACCGATACGGCCTCGCGGTGACCCACCCCACGTGCGGCGATGCGCGACTCGCCCTTCGGCGTCAGCGCCTTGCGCAGCGTGAGCAGGACCACCAGGGCCACCGTCGTACCGGCCAGCGGGATCAGGAATCCGGCGTTCGCGCTGTGGCCGTCGATCACCCGGCCGCCGATGCTGGCACCGGCCGCCTGGCCGAGGCCGACCGCGCCGGTCAGCCAGGTGAACGCCTCCGTGCGGGCCGTCGCCGGGACCAGCGACTCGACCAGCGTGTAGCCGGTGATCAGCGCCGGGGCGATGCACAGGCCGACGAGCAGGCCCAGTCCGCCCAGCAGCGGCATCGCGTGCGCGGCCCACAGGGGGGTGGTGGCCAGCGCCAGCAGCGGGTAGGCGACCAGCAGACGGCGCTGCGGGCTGACCTTCCAGGCGACGGCGCCGCAGATGATGCCCGCGATCATGTTTCCGGCCGCGAACGTGCCGTACATCAGACCGTTGAGGCCGGGCTCGCCGAGTTCCTTGGTGAAGGCCGTCATCGACACCTGCATGCCGCCGAAGACGGAGCCGATGCCCAGGAAGGCGATCGCCAGGACGCGCACGCCGGGCACGGAGAGCGCCGAGGCGCTCTTCTCGTGGCCGCCGGAGCCCGCGCGGCTGGGCTTGGGCTCGGTGCGCCGCTGGGAGGCGAAGAGCAGGCCGCCGACGAGCGTCAGCACGGCCTCGGTGACGAGACCGGCGGCCGGGTGGACGCCGGTGCACAGCGCGGTGGCCAGCACCGGGCCGATCACGAACGTGAACTCGTCGGTGACCGACTCGAAGGCCGCCGCCGTGGACATCAGCGGCGAGCCGTCCAGCTTCGCCGCCCACCGTGCGCGGACCATCGGCCCGATCTGCGGGGTGGAGGCACCGGCGGGCACCGCCGCCGCGAACAGGGCCCACAGCGGGGCGTCCGCCAGTGCCAGGGTGATCAGCAGGGAGATCGCCGCGGCGTGCACGATGACGCCGGGCAGCAGCACCCTGCCCTGTCCGAAGCGGTCCGCGAGCTTGCCGCTCTGCGGGGCGAACAGGGCCATCGCGACACCGGCGGTCGCCGACACGGCGCCCGCCGTGCCGTACGAGCCGGTGGTGTGCTCGACCAGCAGCAGAATGCCGATGGTCAGCATCGCGAACGGCTGGCGGGCCAGGAAGCCGGGCAGCAGGAACGTCCAGGCGCCGCGGGTGCGCAGCAGCTGGCCGTATCCGGGTCGTGCGTCGGCGTGGTCGTTGACCGTGGATGACACGGCCGGCGCCTTTCCGCCGCCTGGTAGCGCGTACCGGACGGAACACACCGCACGGAGCGCGCCGAGAGCTGTCCTCTCGCGCAGGACCGTGGTAGATGCCGTCCCGGCCGCCTTGTGCTGCGCGACCGCGGCCGCCGTGCGGTCGCGCCAGCTCTGCATCAGGCAGAGTTGGTTCGGTCTAAAGATTGCGAAATAAAGAGTTTATTTCCCCTTCAGCGTACCTGCTGTCCCGAGCCAGCCCGCAAGCTTGCCTCCCTCGCCGACGGCGCGCAGCCGTTTCTCGGTCGCGTCGCGCACCGGGTCGGTGGCCACCACCAGCAGTTCGTCGCCCCGCCGCAGCACGGTCGTGGGCCCCGGCACGAAGCTCTCGTCCTCGCGCACGACGAGGGTGACCGCGGCCCCCGGGGGCAGTCGCAGCTCCCCGACCTCCACGCCGTGCATCTTCGATCCCTCGGGGACCGCGACGGACAGCAGGTGCCCGCGCAGCCGCTCCAGGGGCGCCGATTCGATGCCCAGGTCCTCGGGCTCCGTCTCGCCCAGCCGCAGCCTCCTGGCGAGCCAGGGCAGCGTCGGTCCCTGCACCAGGGTGTAGACGATCACCAGCACGAAGACGATGTTGAAGATCGTGCGGCTGTCGTTCACCCCGGCCACCATGGGGATGGTCGCCAGGACGATGGGTACGGCCCCGCGCAGCCCCGCCCAGGACAGCAGCACCTTCTCCTGCCAGGGCGTACGGAACGGGGCTGTGCTCAGGAACACCGACACCGGCCGGGCGATCACGGTCAGCACCAGGCCGACGACGAGCGCGGGCAGGATGTCGTCGCCCAGCTCGTGCGGGGTGACGAGCAGACCGAGCAGCACGAACATGCCGATCTGGGCGATCCAGCCGAGCCCCTCCGCGAACCCGCGGGTCGCGGGCCAGTGCGGCAGCTTGGCGTTGCCGAGTATCAGCGCCGCGAGGTAGACGGCCAGGAAGCCGGAGCCGTGCAGCAGCGCACCGCCCGCGTACGCGGCGGTCGCGATGGCCATCACGGCGATCGGGTAGAGGCCGGAGGCGGGCAGCGCCACGCGCCGCATGGCGTACGCGCCGAGGAAGCCGACCGCGAGGCCGACGGCCGCGCCGATCGCCAGTTCCAGGGCGATCTTGCCGACGAGCAGGTACCAGTGGTCGACCGGCCCGGCCGCCGAGAAGGCGACCACGAGGATGACGACAGGGGCGTCGTTGAAGCCCGATTCGGCCTCCAGGACACCCGTCAGCCGGGACGGCAGCGGAACGTTCCGCAGGACGGAGAAGACGGCGGCCGCGTCCGTGGAGGACACCACCGCGCCGATGATCAGGGCTTGCCGCCACTCCACGCCGGCGAGATAGTGCGCCGCCGCCGCGGTGATGCCCACGCTCAGGGCGACGCCGACGGTGGAGAGCACGGCCGCCGAGGGGAGCGCGGGTCTGATCTCGTGCCACTTGGTGCCGAGACCGCCCTCCGCCAGGATCACGACGAGGGCGGCGTAACCGATCACCTGGGTGAGGCCGACGTCGTTGAAGGAGACGCCGATGCCGTCCTGCCCCAGGGCGACGCCGATGCCGAGGTAGATGAGCAGGCTGGGCAGCCCGCTGCGCGAGGAGATCCGTACCGCCGCCACCGCGACGAGCAGCACGAGGGAGCAGATCAGCAGGAGTTCGTTGAGGTGGTGGACAGTCAGGGGCCGGTCCCTTCACGAGTCTTTCCACGGATGACGGACATCGGCCGAAACGTTCCTTCGGCCGACCGCAACTTCATTTCCTAACCTAACATTTTACGGTTTCTTAACGCGTGACGGTGGCCACAGCGGCCTCCGTCGCTGCCCCGCCGGACTCCGCGTCAGGGCGCCCACGGCCCTGCGCCTATGGTTGCTTCAGCACTCCAGGACCACCCTGCCCCTCTAAGGACAGCGATGCCCTCCAACAAGACCGGCCCTTCCGGCAAGAAAGCCGGTAAGAAGAAAGGCCGCCGCGCACGCCTGCTCGTGATCACTCTCGTGCTGCTGCTCGTGGCGGGCGTCGGCTTCGGCGCGTACTGGAGCGTCAGTACGGTCCGGGCCTCTTTTCCGGAGACCAGCGGCACCCTTCAGCTCAAGGGGCTGTCCGGACAGGTCAAGGTCGCGCGTGACGGGAACGGCATCCCGCAGATCTACGCGGACAGCGCCGAGGACCTCTTCCGTGCGCAGGGCTTCGTCCAGGCGCAGGACCGGTTCTGGGAGATGGACGTCCGCAGGCACATGACGGCGGGCCGGCTGTCCGAGATGTTCGGCGACAGCCAGGTGGAGACCGACGCCTTCGTCCGCACCATGGGCTGGCGGAAGGTCGCGCAGGAGGAGTACGACACCAAGCTGTCGGCCGCCACCAAGAAGTACCTGCAGGCGTACTCCGACGGCGTCAACGCCTACCTTGCGGACCACAAGGGCAAGTCGCTCTCCGTCGAGTACGCGGCCCTGGAGTTCCAGAACGACTACAAGCCCGAGAAGTGGACCCCGGTCGACTCCGTGGCCTGGCTGAAGGCCATGGCCTGGGACCTGCGCGGCAACATGCAGGACGAGATCGACCGCTCCCTCGCGGCGACCCGGCTGACGCCCAAGCAGATCGACCAGCTGTACCCGGCGTACCCGTACGACCGGAACAAGCCGATCGTCGAGGGCGGCGCGGTCGACTCGGCCAATGAGTTCAACCCGAAGCTCAGCCCGTCCTCGAACCCGCAGCCCGGCGGCCAGAGCGGCACCACGGGCACCCCCGGCACCCCGGGCGGCACGGGCGCGGCGGGCACCGGCGGCCAGAGCGGCACCGGCGGCCAGGGCACCACGAACGGCACCGGTGGCACCGGTGGCACGGGCGGCGCCGCGGGCACCGGCGGTACGGGCACGGGCGGTACGGGCACGGGCGGCACCACCGGGACGCCCGGCACCACCACCGGCGGCAGCGCCGGGGGCGGGCTGCGCAACGGCCTCTCCGCGCTCTCCAACACCCTCGACAAGATCCCCGCGCTGCTCGGTCCCTCCGGCAACGGCATCGGGTCGAACTCCTGGGTCGTCTCCGGTCAGTACACGACCACCGGGAAGCCGCTGCTCGCCAACGACCCGCACCTGGCACCGCAGATGCCCTCGCTCTGGTACCAGATGGGCCTGCACTGCACCAAGGTCAGCGCCGCGTGCCCGTACGACGTGGCCGGCTACACCTTCTCCGGCATGCCCGGCGTGGTCATCGGCCACAACCAGGACATCGCCTGGGGCATGACCAACATGGGCGCGGACGTCTCCGACCTGTACCTGGAGAAGGTCACCACCGACACGTACCTCTACGACAACAAGCAGGTCCCCTTCACCACCCGCAAGGAGACCATCAAGGTCGCGGGCGGCAAGGACCGTCAGTTCACGATCCGCACGACCAACAACGGCCCGGTGGTCTCCGACCGCAACACCGAGCTGGGCAAGGTCGGCCAGGACGCGCCCGTGCAGGACCCCGCGCCCGACCGCGCGGAGGGCTACGCCGTGTCGCTGCGCTGGACCGCGCTCGACCCGGGCAAGAGCATGGACGCCCTGCTGGACCTGAACAAGGCCAAGGACTGGAAGGAGTTCCGCGCGGCGGCCGCCGGGTTCGAGGTGCCCTCGGAGAACCTGATCTACGCCGACACCCAGGGCAACATCGGCTACCAGGCCCCCGGCAAGATCCCGGTCCGCAAGGGCGACGGCCGCAACCCCGCCCCGGGCTGGGAATCCGCCTACAAGTGGACCACCTACGTCCCGCAGGCCGAACTGCCCTGGGAGTACAACCCCAAGCGCGGCTACATCGTCGCCGCCAACCAGGCCGTGGCCGACAAGAAGTACCCGAACCAGCTGACCTCGGACTGGGGCTACGGCGTCCGCAGCCAGCGCATCAACGACCTCATCCAGTCGAAGATCAAGGACGGGGGGAAGATCTCGACGGACGACATGCAGAAGATGCAGATGGACAACACCAGCGAGATCGCCAAGCTGCTGACCCCCTACCTGCTCAAGATCGAGCTCAAGGGCGACAACGAGCGCGAGACGAAGTACGTCCGTGAGGCGCAGAAGCTCCTGGAGGGCTGGGACTACACGCAGGAGGCCGACTCGGCCGCCGCCGCGTACTTCAACGCCGTGTGGCGCAACACCCTCAAGCTCGCCTTCGGCAACAAGCTGCCGAAGGAGCTGCGGGTCAAGGGCCAGTGCCTGCGCGTCCGTCCGGCGAACGACTCCGGTCCGCAGGAGGACCTCGACGGCAACACCCGGCTCGTCCAGGAGTGCGGCGAGCGCGACCCCGACTCGGCGCAGCCCGACGGCGGCGACCGCTGGTTCGAGGTCGTCCGCGGCATCCTCGACAAGCCGGACGACCCGTGGTGGAAGACCGGCACCAGCCGCTCCAACCCCGACACCGGCGCCCGCAACCGCGACGAGCTGCTGGCCCAGGCCATGAAGGACGCCCGCTGGGAGCTCACCTCCAAGCTCGGCAAGGACGTCAACTCCTGGAGCTGGGGCCGACTGCACCAGCTGAACCTGAAGAACCAGACCCTCGGCAAGGACGGCCCCGCCGTCGTGCGCTGGCTGCTCAACCGCGGTCCCTGGAACCTCGCGGGCGGCGAGGCCGCGGTCAACGCCGCGGGCTGGAACGCGGCGGGCGGCTACGACGTGATCTGGGTGCCGTCGATGCGGATGGTCGTCAACCTCGGCGACCTCGACAAGTCCCGGTGGATCAACCTCACCGGAGCCTCCGGCCACGCCTACAACGCCCACTACTACGACCAGACGGACAAGTGGGCCAAGGGCGAACTGCTCCCGTGGGCCTACAGCCCCGACGCGGTCAAGAAGGCGACGGATGCGGAGCTGACGCTCAAGCCGTAGCGCTGGGCGCTGTGCCTTTGGGGACCTCCGGCTGCGGGCCGGTTCGCCGCCTGCGGCGGGAGCGCCCTGCGGGCGCGTCTCAAACTCCCCCAGCTACCGCTGGGAGGTGCCCCCTGGACGGGCTGGATTTCGCGGACTGCGGTCCGGAAACTCAGCCCGTCCGGCGTTTGAGGACCGGGGTCCGGGGCGGAGCCCCGTGCGGACGGCCGTCAGCCGACCGGAAACCGGCGGACGCCATGCGGCGTCACCACCGCGTCCACCG
The DNA here is from genome assembly GCF_053594975.1 of Streptomyces sp. NPDC002537. Lineage (NCBI taxonomy): Bacteria > Bacillati > Actinomycetota > Actinomycetes > Kitasatosporales > Streptomycetaceae > Streptomyces > Streptomyces sp. NPDC002537. Next base: position 19,381 of record NZ_JBSFWT010000056.1, on the reverse strand, counting down.
GCTGATCATGCGGCTCCGCCGGGACCTCGGCGATCACCTCGGTGTCGTACAGCAGGACCACCCGCGCGGGAGCCCGCCCGGCGAGGGCGAGGCGGGCCAGGACGCGGTCGTACGAGCCACCGCCCCGCCCCAGCCGCAGACCGCGCCCGTCCACCGCCAGCCCCGGCAGCAGCACCGTGTCGGCGGAGGTCACGGCGGACGGCCCGAGCCGGTCGCCGTCCGGCTCCAGGAGGCCCCTGGAGGCCCGTACGAGGTGATCGGGGCCGCGGTACAGGCCCCAGTCGAGATCGTTGTCGGACAGCAGGACCGGCAGCAGCACACGGACGCCCCGCTCGCGCAGTGCCTCCAGCAACGCGCGCGTGCCCGGCTCGCTGCCCACCGAGACGTAGGCCGCCACCGTTCCGGCCTCCGCGAGCTCCGGCAGTTCCAGGGCCCGCCGGGCTAGAGCGGCCTCCGCGACCTCCCGGTCACCGGCGGTCAACCCCGATCTCACCGCGAGGAAAGCCCGCCGCAACTCGGCCTTACCACCCTCGTTTTTGATCACTGTTCGTGCAAACTCCCTGTCTCGGGTCATACTCGGTGGAGCCTCATCTTCCGCACAATCTCAACCGTTAGTGTTCGGCTCATGACTCATTCGCGTCCTCGGATCAGCAAGGCTGTCATCCCTGCCGCCGGGCTAGGCACCCGCTTCCTCCCGGCGACCAAGGCCACGCCCAAGGAGATGCTGCCGGTTGTCGACAAGCCGGCGATCCAGTACGTGGTGGAGGAGGCCGTCCTCGCCGGGTTGTCGGACGTCCTCATGATCACAGGTCGTAACAAGCGTCCCCTGGAGGACCACTTCGACCGCAACTACGAGCTGGAGGAGGCGCTGCGCCGCAAGGGCGACGAGTCCCGTCTCGCCCGGGTGCAGGAATCCAGCGACCTGGCCACCATGCACTACGTGCGCCAGGGCGACCCCCGGGGCCTCGGGCACGCCGTGCTGTGCGCGGCCCCGCACGTCGGTGACGAGCCCTTCGCCGTCCTCCTCGGCGACGACCTCATCGACGCCCGCGATCCGCTGCTGTCCCACATGGTCGACATCCAGCGCAAGCACGGCGGCAGCGTGATCGCCCTCATGGAGGTCGATCCTTCCCAGGTCCACCTCTACGGCTGCGCGGCCGTCAAACCCACCGATGTGGACGGCGTCGTGGAGATCACCGGCCTGGTGGAGAAGCCCGACCCCGCCGAGGCCCCCAGCAACTACGCCGTCATCGGCCGTTATGTCCTCGACCCCGCCGTCTTCGACGTGCTGCGCGAGACCGAGCCCGGCCGCGGCGGTGAGATCCAGCTCACGGACGCCCTCCAGGCCCTCGCCGCCGAGCCCGGCCTCGGCGGACCCGTGCACGGCGTGATCTTCAAGGGCCGTCGCTACGACACCGGGGACCGCGGTGACTATCTGCGTGCCATTGTCAGACTGGCATGCGAGCGTGAAGATCTAGGACCGGACTTCCGCGCCTGGCTTCGCCGTTACGTCACCGAGGAGATGTAGCACTTTGAGCAGAACCACCGACACAGCGGACGGCACACCCCCCGAGACCGCCGCGGGCGAGGAGCGCCTCTGGTCGGTGGACGAGCACCTCGACGACATCCTGGGCAGGATCCGCCCGCTGGAGCCGATCGAGCTGCAACTGCTCGACGCCCAGGGCTGCGTGCTCGTCGAGGACGTCACCGTGCCCACCGCCCTCCCGCCCTTCGACAACAGTTCCATGGACGGCTACGCGGTCCGTGTGGCGGATGTCGAGGGCGCGAGCGCGGAGTTCCCGGTGGTGCTCACCGTGATCGGCGACGTGGCCGCGGGCAGCGGTGAGCCGCCCGCCGTCGGCCCCGGCGAGGCCGCCCGCATCATGACCGGCGCGCCCCTGCCGCCGGGTGCCGAGGCCGTCGTCCCCGTCGAGTGGACCGACGGCGGTACGGGCGGCGGCCCGGCCACCACCATGGCCGCCCACAGCACCGCCCCCGACGGGGCCGCGGGCGAGGTCCGTGTCCACCGGCCCGTCGCCGCCCGCGCCCACGTCCGCGACCGCGGCAGCGACGTCGGCGCCGGCGCCCTCGCCCTCCGCGCGGGCACGGTCCTGGGGCCGCCCCAGATCGCCCTGCTCGCCGCGATCGGCCGGGCCTCCGTGAAGGTCCGCCCCCGCCCCCGCGTCGTCGTCCTGTCGACCGGCAGCGAGCTCGTCCAGCCCGGCACGGAGCTCACGCCCGGCCGCATCCACGACTCCAACAGCTTCGTCCTCACCGCCTGCGCCCGCGACGCCGGCGCGATCGCCTACCGCGTCGGCGCCGTCGACGACGACGCGGAGACCCTGCGCGCCACCCTGGAGGACCAGCTCATCCGCGCCGACGCCGTCGTCACCAGCGGCGGCGTCAGCGTCGGCGCGTACGACGTGGTCAAGGAGACCCTCTCCGGGCTCGCCGGGGAGGAGGGCAGCGTCTCCTTCCGCAGGCTGGCCATGCAGCCGGGCAAGCCGCAGGGCTTCGGCCGCATCGGCCCCGACCGCGTCCCGCTGTTCGCCCTGCCGGGCAACCCCGTCAGCGCGTACGTCTCCTTCGAGCTCTTCGTGCGGCCCGCCGTCCGCGCCCTCATGGGCCTCGAACCCGCAGACCGCACGACCGTGCGCGCGGTCTGCGCCGACGCCATCGCCTCCTCCCCGAAGGGCCGCCGCCAGTTCCTGCGCGCCCGCCACGAGGACGGCCGGGTGACGGTCGTCGGCGGCGCGGGCTCCCACCTGGTCAAGGCCCTCGCCGACGCCAACGCCCTCATAGTCGTCCCGGAGGACACCACCTCCGTCGAGGCGGGCACCGAGCTCGATGTGATCCTCCTCGGCTGACCGGCCGCTGCGCCCCGCTCGCTGCCCGATACGGTGTCTGCCCGAACGGACCGGACCAGGAGAACGATGAGCAGCGCCCAGGACCCCCTTCCGCAGCCGACCGGCCTCACGCACATCGACAGCGCGGGTGCCGCCCGGATGGTCGACGTCTCCGCCAAGGAGGTCACCACCCGCACCGCCCGCGCGAGCGGCCGGGTGCTGGTCTCGCCGTCCGTCGTCGAGCTGCTGCGCGGCGAGGGCGTCCCCAAGGGTGACGCCCTCGCCACCGCCCGGATCGCGGGCATCATGGGCGCCAAGCGCACGCCCGACCTGATCCCGCTCTGCCACCCCCTCGCCGTGTCCGGCGTCAAGGTCGACCTCATCGTCGCCGACGACGCGGTCGAGATCCTCGCCACCGTGAGGACCACGGACCGCACGGGCGTGGAGATGGAGGCCCTGACCGCCGTCACCGTGGCCGCCCTCACGGTCGTCGACATGGTCAAGGCCGTGGACAAGGCAGCCGTGATCACGGACGTGCGGGTGGAGGAGAAGACGGGCGGCAAGTCGGGCCCGTGGCTCCGCGCCGGGCGGGAAGCCGGGCGGGAAGGAGCGGGGGAGTGAAGCAGGAACCGGGGGGCGCGGGGCCGTACCGCGCGCTCGTCGTCACGGCCTCCAACCGCGCCGCCGCCGGGGTCTACGCCGACCGGGGCGGCCCGCTGCTCGTCGCCGGGCTGGAGGCCCTCGGCCTCGCTGTCGACGGCCCCCGGGTCGTTCCCGACGGCGACCCCGTCGAGGCCGCCCTGCGGGACGCCGTGCGGCAGGCGTACGACGTGGTGGTGACCACCGGCGGCACGGGGATCTCGCCCACGGACCGCACCCCCGAGGCCACCCGCCGCGTCCTCGACCACGAGATCCCCGGCATCCCCGAGGCCATCCGCGCGGAGGGCCTGGCGAAGGTCGCCACGGCCGCGCTCTCCCGGGGCCTCGCCGGGGTCGCGGGCCGCACCCTGATCGTGAACCTGCCCGGCTCCACCGGCGGCGTCCGCGACGGCCTGGCCGTACTGGAACGGCTGCTCCTGCACGCCGTCGACCAGCTCCACGGCGGCGACCACCCGGCCCCGGGCGCGACGGGCCCCACGGGCGGCGGCACGGGCGATGACACGGGCGGGGGCACGCCCAGGCCGCCGCGCCCGCCCGCGGACGGCCCCCGGACCTCCGCATGAGCGGCGCCTGGCCCGTCGAGCTGGGGGACGGCGACGTCGTCCTCCGCCCCATCAGGCTGCGCGACCAGCACGCCTGGCGGGAGGTCAACCGGCGCAACCGTGACTGGCTGCGCCCCTGGGAGGCCACCATCCCCCCGCCCGCCCCCGGCGGACCGGTCACCCAGCGCCCCACCTACCGGCAGATGGTCCGGCACCTGCGCGCCGAGGCCCACGCCGGGCGCATGCTGCCCTTCGTCATCGACTACCAGGGGCGGCTGGCCGGGCAGCTGACCGTGGCGGGCATCACCTGGGGCTCGATGTGCTCCGCCCACATCGGCTACTGGGTGGACGCGGCCGTCGCGGGCCGGGGCGTCATGCCGACCGCCGTCGCCCTCGCCGTCGACCACTGTTTCCACACCGTCGGGCTGCACCGGGTCGAAGTGTGCATCCGGCCGGAGAACCTGCCCAGCCGCCGGGTCGTCGAGAAGCTCGATTTCCGGGAGGAGGGGCTGCGCCCCGGATATCTCCACATCGACGGTGCCTGGCGTGACCACCTCGTCTACGCCCTGACCGCCGAGGAGGTCCCGGACGGGCTGCTGGCGCGCTGGCACCGGTCCCGGCCCGGCACTCCACAGAAATAGAATTAACGTTCGAAATTGACTGTCGATTGACAGTATTGGAGAGGTTCCGGCCCCAACAATCACAAAAAAAGTTCGAGATATCAGCCGGATCGTGCGACACACCGGGCCAATTGGCGGAATCCCTCGCGTGCGCCCCTCTACGGTGTGAAGCGTGAGCAGCAGCGGCCTCATCTACGCAGTCATCGTCGGGGCCTGGGCCGCCTACTTGGTGCCGATGTGGCTCCGTAGGCAGGACGAGCTCAATGAAGCCCGTCCGACGGAACGCTTCAGCACCGCCATCCGGCTGCTGTCCGGACGGGCGGGCATGGAGCGCCGTTACGCCAAGGGTCTGGAAGGGCGTGCGACCGACGACGCGCCGGTAACAGGCGAGCCCGCGGACGACCGTGGGCCGGAGCCGGAAGCGCCGACCGAAACGGTCGACGTCCGGCCCTTCGGCATGCCCGCACCGGCGCAGCAGGGGGCGGCCGGGGCTCCGGCCGCGCCCTCCCCGGGCGCGGTTCCCTCCCTGACGGCCGCCGAGCGCGCCCGGCGCTCGAAGGTTCTCGCGCGCCGTCGGCGCACCACGGTGGTTCTCTTCCTCGTCTTCACGCTCGGCGCGATCGTCGCGGGCGTGGGCGGGCTGGCGTTCCTGTGGGTCCCGGCCGTGCCCGCGGTGCTGCTGAGCACGTACATCGTCTACCTGCGGACGCAGGAGCGGCGCCGGTTCGCCTTCACCATGGACCAGCGCCGTGCCGAACTGGCCGCGCAGCGGCTCCGTGAGGGCCGCTCCCGCCCTCATCAGGCGGCGCCGGAGGCCGTGACCGCCGCCGCCCCCGTTGAGGACACGGCCCCCCATCCGGCGCCCGCGCCGTCCGAGCCCTCGGTGACGGCGGGCCGCCGGGCGCTGGTCGAGCAGACCGACCACGCGGAGTGGGTGGATCAGCAGCGCGACCGTGGCGCGGGCGAGGGCTGGGAGCCCGTGCCCGTGCCGCTGCCGACGTACGTCACCGCGCCGGTCGCCCCGCGCGCCGGGGACAGCGTCGACCTCGGCGCCCCGGACACCTGGAGCTCCGCCCGCTCCAGCGCCGCCGAACCGGCGGGCCGCCGCCCGGCCGACGACCGCCGCGGCGGCCGCCCCCGCCGGCGCCCGCGCGAGCGCGGCCGCACGCCGCTGTTCGACCAGTACGCCGACGACCACCGGCCCCGCGCGGCCAACGAGTGACCTCCGCGCTGACCAGCGGGGAGCGGATTTCTGAGCACCCGGACGGAGGTGCTAGAGTTTCACTCGTTGCAAGGGCCTGTGGCGCAGTCCGGTAGCGCACCTCGTTCGCATCGAGGGGGTCAGGGGTTCGAATCCCCTCAGGTCCACCGCAACGACTGTTCTTGAGTTCGCTCAGGGGCAGTTGACAAAGATCCCGTCCGATCGTTCCGATCGGGCGGGATCTTTGTGTTTCCGGGGTTCGCCCGAGTGCTTCCGAACTCCCCGGCTCCGGGCGCGGCATGGGGCCGCGGCGAGGGCTGTACGGTTCGGCGCGTTCTGCGGTGCGGTGCGGACTTCGAGTCTGTTTCGAATGCGGGCCTGCACGATCGCGGCATGAGAATACTGTTCGTGGCGGGCAGCGGTGCTGGGACGATCTTCCCCGGTGTGCCGTTGGCCCAGGCGGCCCGCACCGCGGGACATGAAGTGATCATGACGGGGCCCGAGGCGGCGATGCCCACCGTCATCGCCGCGGGAATACCCGCCTTCCCGGTGACCTCGCGCACGCTCTTCGACTGTCGGAGCGGGCCGACTCCGCCCGGCGGGCCGGAGCGCGACATCGCCCTCGGGCGCGTGTTCGGCCGGCTCGGAGCTTATTCCCTGGACGGTCTGCTCGACCTGGTGGACCGGTGGCGGCCGGACGTCGTGGTGAGCAACGTCCTCGCCTACGCGGGCCCGCTCGCGGCGCACTACGCGGGTGTTCCCTGGGTGCGGTTCGCCACCGACATCGGCGAGCCCCTGGTCATCGATCTCGCCGCCGCCGCGCAACTCGCGCCGGAGCTGGAGCGCCTCGGGCTGCGGGACATGCCCGCGCCGGCCTTCTCCATCAGTGTCATGCCGCCGAGTGTGCGGCCTGCGACGGCGCCTGTCGCGCTGCCGATGCGGCACGTCCCGTACAGCACCCAGAGGTCCCTGGAGCCCTGGATGTGCACCAAGGGGGACCGGCCGCGGGTCCTGGTGAGCATCGGCAGCAGGGTCACCCCGGACTTCGAGTTCGATCTGCTCAGCGACCTCGTGGAGAAGGTCGCTCCGCTCGATGCCGAGTTGCTGATCGCCACACCCGACGACGTCGTGGAGAAGCTGGGCCCCCTGCCCAACGGGGCGCGTGCCGGATGGCTGCCGTTGGACGTCCTCGCTCCCACCTGTGACCTGATGGTCCATCACGCCGGTAGCAGCACCACCCTGACGAGTCTGGCCCACGGGGTGCCGCAGCTCTTCGTCCCGAACAACCCGGGGCTGCGGGATCACGGTGAGCGCATCAGTGCCCAGGGCGCCGCGCGGATGATCGGGCCGGAGGGCGACGGAGCGGACGACATCGCCGCCGCCATCCGGGACATGCTCGTCGACCCGTCGTACCGGAGCGCTGCCGAGCGGCTGCGGGACGAGATGCACCGGATGCCCGTTGCCGCCGACGTGGTGCGCGAGATCGAGCGTGCAGTAGCCGTGCACCGGGAATCCGCAGCGCGGTGACAGGCCTCCGACCGGGCTCGCTGTCGCCCCTGCCGTACGGGTCGGCGTGCGTCCCTACAGCTTCGCCGCCACCGTCCGGGCCACCCGCACGATGTCGCCCGACGGTCTCGTCGGGTACGTGGGGCGGTCGCGGGTCCAGCGGTCCTCCAGGGCGAACCAGTCGACGGGCTTCGGGGCGCGGCGGGTCGTCAGGGCCGTGTCCAGGGACGTGAAGTAGGTCTTCCAGCGGAGCCGGTAGAGGCCGCCGACCAGGCCCGACCATTCGCGGTTCGCGTAGTCGTGGAGCTTGCCGCTGTTCGCCGAGGGGCGGGGGCCCCAGGTGGTGAGGAGGGAGACCGCGTCGTATTCGAGGCGGTCGCGTTCCGCCCCGGTCGTGCCCCAGGCGCGGGCGTCGGCGATCCAGCGGCCCAGCAGGTGCTGGGCATCGGTGGCGACCGCCTGCTCCAGGAGCGTCATCCAGTCGAGCCACTCGTGGGTCAGGGCGCGGAAACGGTCCCGGTCGCCGGCTTCGTGGGCGGCCTTGAGGCGCGGCAGCAGGAGGCGGGCGCGGTTGGCGACGCACTGCCGGGTGACGTCCAGGAGGTCGTAGCGGTAGGCGGAGCTCCGGCGCAGAGAGGGGGCGACGGCGAGGAGTTCCGGCAGGGCGCGGGCGAACTCGGCCGCGTCGTAGCGCAGTTGTTTCGGCGACCAGGCGGCGGCGTGTGTGACGGCCAGGTCGGGGCGGGCGGCGAAGAGGCTGTCGGCGCCCTCGCTCCAGCCGTCGGCGCGGCTGGTGCCGTAGGCGGTGCGCCGGAGCACGTCCCAGGCGCGTACGGCGTGGGCGTCGGCGGCGCCGTACCGGTAGCGCGGCCACTCCTCGAACCAGGCGGGCAGGTCCACCGGCCCGTCCGTCCACGGCAGGTCGCCGAAGAGGGCGAGGGCCGCGGGGTTGTTGTCGGCGGCCTCCGGCATGAGGGCGATGCCGGAGAGCGCGCTGCCGGCCTTGGTACGCCAACGGTCGTAGAGACCGGCCCAGTCGGGGGTGTTGGCGCCCATCGCCGTGTGGCCGCCGAAGTTCCAGATCGAGCCGAAGGCGTACGGTGTGCCGCCCCAGTCGGACTCGCGGTCGGTGACGCGGGCGTAGCGGTCGGACAGCCCGTCGAGGATCAGCATCCGGGACCTGTCGACGGCGTCGACGATCTCGCGGCGCGGGTTCGTCTGCCAGCCGAGGATGGCCCAGGTGGCGCGCGGGTGCGCGGCGCGCAGGGCCTTCTCGACGGCCCGCGCGGCGTCGCCCACGGGCACGTTCCCCGGGTTGCCGCCCTCGTGCAGCAGGTCCATCTTGTACATCGACGTCGCCCCGTACAGCTCCTGCTGCACTTGGTAGAAGGTCCGGGCGACACGGCCGAAATGGTCGGTGCGCGGGTCGAGCCAGTCGGGCCGCCGGAAGCCGCCCCAGTCGCCCTGCGGGACGACGCGGGCGCCGGGGTTGCGCCGGGCGAAGCCGGGCGGCACGGTGCCGAAATAGCCCGGGAACACGGGCGTCATGCCCAGCTCGCGCAGCCGCCGTACGATCCGCCGCGCCAGGGCCGTGCGCCGGGCGAGGAGCGCGGGGGAGACGGGACCGCCGAAGGAGGCCATGTTCTGCATCAGCCACCACGGCTGGTGCGCGGGCCCCGGCAGCCACTCGTGCAGCTCGGCGTCGCTGTAGCCGTGCTCCGCGAACGTCCGGTGGTAGACCGCGTCGGCGCCCGCGTAGACGAGCACCTCGTTGAAGCCGTGCAGGGCGAGCACATCGATTTCGTGCTCCCAGTAGTCCCACCCTCTGTAGGGGCCCGCGTAGCTGTCGTTGGTGTCGTTGAGGACGAAGCGGTGGGCGACGTTCGCGGCCCTGACGAGAGGGGTACGGACGCCGGGTAGGCGGTCGGGGAGGGCGGTCTGCGCACCGTTCCAGGAGAAGTGGGCGTGGGCCGTATGTCTGAGGTACCAGTGGAAGCCCGTCAGTTGGACCGCCGGGGTGCTGCCCTCCACCAGGAGCGCGCCCGTGCCGCCCGAGACCCGGAAGACGTCCGCGCCGTCCTTGCGGGGGACGGTGCGGAAGGCGACCTGGGCGCGGTGGCCGGGGAGCAGCCGGCCGAGGGCCGCGGCGGCGGCCCCCGTACCGTCCGCGGCCCTCGCGGCGGAGGGCGTCCCCGCCGCGCCGAGCGCGGCGGATCCGGCGAGAGCGCACAGGAGCGTACGACGGGCGATGGGCATGGTGACCTCCACCGTGGCACCGCGGCGAGCGGACCGGACCGCTCGGGCGCGGTGATCCTACGAGCTGACGAGCGCCACACGGCAAGGGCGCGGGCGGCGAACCAGCCACGCCGGTTAGATTTGGCACGAATGGCCCCATCGGACCGACCCCGCCTGCTAGACCGCCCCCGTCCCGCCGACCCGAGGAAGCCCGTGGCGCGCTCACAGCGGTCATCGCGATCATTGCCGTCACCGCGATCACCGCGATCACCGCGATCACCGCGATCACCGCGGTCGCTCCGCTCGCTGGCCGCGACCCTGGGCGCCCTGGTCCTCACCGTGGGCGTGCTCTGCGGCTGCGCCGAGCCGGGCGGTCTCAAGGTGTCGGGCCCCGCGCAGAGCCCCTCGCCGGGCACGAGCCCGGTCTATGTGTCGGAGGGCGCCGGACTGCCGCCGCTGCGCCGCCCCGAGGCCTTCACGGCCTCCGGCACCGTCCGCCTCACCGGCCTGCGCTGGGAGAGCTGGGGCGGGTCGACCGCGGTGGGCACCGGGAAGGTCGGCGGCAGCTGGTGCCTGCCGTCCTGCGGCGGCAAGCCGTACGACGCCCGGGTCACGCTCGGCGGTCTCATCCGGCAGGACCGTTCCGCCTACTACAGCCACGCCGCGGTCGACGTCGACGGCCTGTCCGCCGAACAGCACGAGGAGCTGCGCGACCTGTGGCTCCACGTCCCCAAGCGTTAGCCGCCGAGGAGCCTGAAGCATGGGACTGCGTACGAAGATCGGCGTGGCCATCACCGCCACCGCCGCCCTGGTCGCCGTCATCATGGGCCTCGTCGTGCACCACCGCACCGCCCTCACCCAGCTCGACACCGCCCGGGACAGCCTGGAGTCCCGGCTCGGCGCGGCCGTCGAGGACCACGCCGCCGGGATCGACCGGCCCCGCACCCTCATCAACCCGGACCGGATACCCGGGCCGCTGCGGAAGGCCATCGACAGGGGCAGACGAGCCACCTATCTGGACCGCAGCGGCCCCGAACCGACGCTCTGGGCGGGCAGCCGCCTCGGGCGCGACGTCATCGTCCTCAAGCACCCCTACACGCGGCAGGCGCAGAACCTGCGGGACCTCGACGAGATCCTCTGGCTGGCGGGCGGCCTCGGCACCGCGTTCGCCTGCCTCGTCGGCGTCACCCTCGCGACCGTGGCGGGCCGCCGCATCGACGCCTCCGCCCGGACCGCCGAGCGCATCGCCGACGGCGACCTCACGGCCCGCCTCAGCCCCCGCGGCGGCAAGGACGAGATCGCCCGGCTCACCGTCGCCGTCAACACCATGGCCGACGCGCTCGCCGCCCGCCTCCAGGCGGAGCGCGAGGTCACCTCGAACATCGCGCACGAACTCCGCACCCCCGTCGCGGGCCTGGTGGCCGCCGCCGCGCTGCTGCCGCCCGGCCGCCCCACGGAGATGGTGCGGGAGCGGGCGGAGCGGGTGCGCGCCCTCATGGAGGACGTCCTGGAGGTGGCCCGCCTCGACGGCTCCACCGAGCACGCCGACACCGACATACGGTCCCTGGCCGAGCTCACCCGGCGGTCCGTACGGGCCGCGGCCGTCCCGGACGGCGCGAAGGTGGACGTGCGCGTGGTGCGCGACAGCCTCGTCGAGACCGACGCCCGCCGTGTCGAACGCGTCCTGGCCAATCTCCTCACCAACGCCTTCCGGCACGGCGTGGCGCCCGTCGTCGCCGAGGTCGACGGCGGGGTCGTCCGGGTGCAGGACGGCGGCCCCGGCTTCCCGCCGCAACTGCTCACCCGAGGACCGCAGCGCTTCCGCACGGGCTCGGGCTCCGGCCTCGGGCTGGGGCTGACGATCGCCGCCGGGCAGGCCCGGGTCCTCGGGGCGCGGCTGACGTTCGCCAACCCGGAGGGCGGCGGAGCGGAGGCCGCACTGGACCTGACGGAGGCCGTACGCGATGCCGTGGGCGATGCCGCGGGCGACGGGAGCGCCTGAACGTGCGGGGCGGCCCGGCAGGGGCAACAGTGGAAGCCACGGGGTGAGCCACAGGGTGAGCCACCACCTCCGGCGACGTACGGGAGCGGCCACGATGGACGAGCACGTCCTGTTCATGACTGTCGACGGGCCCCACGCGGGGCACCGCGCCCTCGAAGCGCTCCGCAAGGCGGACGACGACGGCGACATCAAGCTGCGCGAGGCCGTGGTGATCAACCGGGACGCCGAGGGGAACGTCGACTTTCCCGACGCGGAGGACAACACCGGCACGGCGCGCGGGTTCGCCGTGGGCGGCCTCGTGGGCGGGCTCGTCGGCATCCTCGGCGGGCCCCTCGGCATCATGATCGGCTTCGGCGCGGGCGGCCTGATCGGCGGCGCGCGCGACGCCCGCGAGGCCACCGCCTCGACCGCCGCCGTCGAGATGCTGGCCGCGGAGGTCCCGCCGGGGAGCACGGTACTGATCGCCGAGGTCGTCGAGGACGATCCGGCCGTCCTCGACGCCGCGCTGGCACACTTCGGCACGGCGCTGGAGCGCTACCCGACGGACCGCGTACGGGAGGCGGTGGAGGAGGCGATCTCGGGGCGGGGTTGAGCCGGGTGCCTCCTGGCGCCGGGGGATTCTCCGGGGCGCTCATGAGGCGCCTCACGTCGGGTGGCGGACCGGCGATCGGCTGGGCTTCGCGGGCGCCCATCCGGGCGTTTGCGCGGCGGACGGTTGTGGCGTACGTGATCCGGCGGCGCGGTCACCGGCCTGCTTCGCGGTCGCGCCCGTAGGGCGTTCCCGCCACAGGCGGCAGACGGCCCGCGGTGGGCAGGGCGGCTCAGCGCAAGCGCAACGGCTTGGTGAAGCAGCGGCTCGACGCGCTGTCGCGGTACAGGCCGAACTTCCGCTGCGCCGGGACGTAGCCGGAGGACGCGTACAGCGCGATCGCCTCCGGCTGCATGTCGCCCGTCTCCAGGACCATCCGGGCGCGCCCGGCGGCCGTCGCGTCCGCCTCCAGCCGCGCGAGTATTCGCCGCGCCAGCCCGCGCCCCCGCGCCGCCGGGACCACGTACATCCGCTTCAGCTCGGCGTCCCCGTCTGCGTACCCCTCGCCGTTCGTCTCCTGCGAGCGCCAGCCGCCGGTGGCGACGGGAGTGCCGTCGTCCTCGTACGCGATGAGATATAGGCCACGCGGCGGGGCGAACTGGGCGGGGTCCAGGGGGGTGAGATCGCCGTCTCCCCCGTAGCGCTGCGCGTACTCCAGTTGCACCTGGTCACTGAGTTTCACGGCGTCCGGGTGGTCGAAGGCGAGCGGCACGATGCGCATCAACGCATCGTACGAGCGGGAGGGACGCCCGCGGCAGGGGTGCCTCGGAAGTCGGTATCGTGCCGGAATGCTCACCGTGACCTCCGTGAATGTGAACGGCCTGCGCGCCGCCGCCAAGAAGGGCTTCGTCGAGTGGCTGGCCGCCACCGAGGCCGACGTCGTCTGCCTGCAGGAAGTGCGCGCCGAGGCACACCAGCTCCCCGACGAGGTACGCGAGCCCGCCGGCTGGCACACCGTGCACGCCCCGGCCGCCGCGAAGGGCCGCGCCGGCGTCTCCCTCTACACCCGGCGCGAGCCGGACGCGGTACGCGTCGGCTTCGGCTCGGCGGAGTTCGACGGCAGCGGCCGCTATGTGGAGGCCGACCTGCCGGGCGTCACGGTCGCGAGCCTCTACCTCCCCTCCGGCGAGGTCGGCACGGAGCGGCAGGACGAGAAGGAACGCTTCATGGCGGAGTTCCTGCCCTACCTCGTCGACCTGCGCGCCCGCGCGGCGGCGGACGGCCGCGAGGTGCTCGTCTGCGGCGACTGGAACATCGCCCACACCGAGGCCGACCTCAAGAACTGGAAGGCCAACCGCAAGAGCGCGGGCTTCCTCCCGGAGGAGCGGACCTGGCTGACCTCGGTCTTCGACACGTACGTGGACGTGGTCCGCGCCCTCCACCCCGGCGTCGACGGCCCGTACTCCTGGTGGTCCTACCGGGGCCGTGCCTTCGACAACGACTCGGGCTGGCGGATCGACTACCAGGTGGCGACGCCGTCGCTCGCGGAGCGCGCGGTGAAGGCCGTGGTGGAGCGGGCCGCGTCGCACGACCTGCGGTGGTCGGACCATGCGCCGGTGACGGCGGTCTACGAGCTGTAGTCCCGGCGGGCGCCCCGCCCATGCGGGCGGGGCTGCGGTGGGATGGCTCAGGCGGGGCCGACTCCGGCCTGAGTCTTGATGGTGTCCACGGCCTCACCGGTGAGCAGCCGAAGCGGCACGACGGTCCACCGGTCGCCCTTGCGCATGATCACGGCATTGCCGTCCTTGGTACGGCCGATGTGCACGAACCCATGGTTGCGCCGCAGGTCTTTCGCCAGGTGCTCGCCGTGGATCATGCGCTACTTCCCTTCGCGCTCCTCGTCGTCGGCCATGCTGCTGTAGACGTTACCGTTCTGCGAGACCTGTGTTCCGGGGTCGGTGACCTCGTCCCTGTGCTCGTTCGGGTCCCACTCGTCATCATTCTGCTTGCCCATTTCCGTGCACTCCTTCGTGGCTGCATAGACATGGCCGACGGGCGTGTCTTCGGATCACTCGGTGCGGCTCACGTCTGCGTAGTCCACGCACGCGCCCTGATATCGCTGAACGTTGACTGCCTTCACCTTCGTGCGCAGCACGTCGAGCACCCTGGCGGGCCGTACGTCTTCGGCCCGTGCTTCCCATTCGCGCCCGCCGCCGCAGGGCCGGAGGAACACCCGTGTCGGTGTCGTCTCCATCACTTCGCCGACACGGTCGCTCCGGACGTCCAGTGCCAACGCGCCTACCTCTACCTCTGTCATGCCGTGATCGTCCCGTCGTTCATCGGGACGGGGGAACCTCGTACGTTTCTCATTTTGGGACGTCCTGCATGAGATAGAACGTCCCTGGCAACGTCCGGTAATGCAGGGAGAGATGGGCCATGCCGAATGAACGCCTGCGAGCCGTCATGGTGTCCAGAGGGTGGACGTACGCCGACTTGGCCAATGCGGCAGGTGTTGACCCCAAGTCCGTTGAGCGGTGGGTCAATCTCGGGCGCACGCCGCGGCGACCCGCTGCTCACAAGGCGGCCGAAGCGCTGGGGGAGGACGTGCACGCGCTATGGCCGGCGCTCCGGCAAGCACGCGCCGCGCGAGCGGTCAGCCCCGAACTCGTCGCGCTGTACGACCAGAGGGCGGACGTACCCGTGTCGGCCTTCGTCGAACTCCTTTCCCAGGCCCACCAGCGGATTGACGTGCTGGTGTACGCGGCCGTCTACCTGCACGAGGCATACCCGCGCCTCAATGATCTGCTGCGGGAGCGAGCTGCCGAAGGCTGCGCAATCCGGATCGCGGTAGGTGACGCGGACAGCTCCAACGTCCAACAGCGGGGTCAGGAGGAGAGGTTCGGCCACGGGATCGAGTCCCGTTGTCGTCTTGCGCTCATGCACTATCGGCCGCTGGAGGACGTTGCGGGTATCGAACTGCGGGTGCACGGAACGACCCTTTACAACAGCCTGTATCGCGCAGACGATCAGGTGTTGGTCAACGCTCACCTATGGGGCGCCAACGCCTATGGCGCGCCCGTGTGGCACCTGCGAAGAAACGGTGACGGGGGAATGTTCGATGCCTACGCGGAGAGCTTCGACGCCGTATGGGAAACCGCCCGCTCCCTGGAAAGCTGAGCCCATGTCACGGACCGAGTACTTCGACGACCCCGACGCCCCCGAGCCCAACAGCCTGGTCGTCGCCGCTTCCGCCGTCGTCACCGACGACCACGGCCGCATCCTGTTGCAGCGGCGGCGGGACAACGGGCTGTGGGCGCTTCCCGGCGGCGGGATGGACATGGGCGACTCGTTGCCGGGGGCGGCCGTGCGGGAGGTCGAGGAGGAGACCGGGCTGGAGGTGGAGATCACGGGGCTCGTCGGGACGTACACCGACCCCCGGCACGTCATCGCGTACAGCGACGGCGAGGTGCGGCGGCAGTTCAACGTGTGTTTCACGGCGCGCGTCGTCGGCGGGACGCCGGCCGTCTCGGACGAGAGTACGGAGCTCCGCTTCGTGGCGCCGGGAGAGCTCTACGCGTTGCCCATGCACCACACGCAGCGGCTACGGCTCCGGCACTTCCTGGAGCATCGCGCGACGCCCTACCTGGGCTAGGCCCGTTCCCCCAGTTCCCTCCGGAGCCGCCGGTCCATCGCCATGGCGACCTCCGCCTCCACCACCGTTCCGGCGATGGGGCGGAGGCGGTCCAGGGCTTCCGCCAGGGGGGTGTCCGGGACGTGGTCGCGGATCAGGGTGGTGAACGTTTCCGCCAGCGCGTCGGCGTGGGCGCGGACCTCGCGGCCCGCGGTGAGGATGGCGGAGAGGGGGACGCCGTGCCGGATCAAGGCCGTCGAGGCGTCGAGGAGGCGGCGGCTGACGTGGACGAGTTCCTCGCCGTCGACCGCCAGATAGCCGAGGTCGAGCGAGACGGCGAGGTTCTCCGGGGTGACCTGGCCCTCGAAGCGGCCCGCCAGTTCCTCCGGGGTCAGCCGTACCGGGGTCTCCTCGGACCAGGGGGCGGTGAGCGCGCCGCCCAGGCCGAGGAGTTCGCCGGCGTCCCGCGCGTGCTCGAAGGCGGTGAGCAACTCCGCTATCCCGCCGAGCGTGTGGCCCCGTTCCAGCAGGGCGCCGATGGTCCGCAGCCGTGCCAGGTGGTGCTGCCCGTACCAGGCGATGCGGCCCTCGCGGCGCGGCGGCTGCACGAGTTTCCGCTCGCGGTAGTAGCGCAGAGTGCGCACACTGATCCCCGCCGCCTCGGCGAGCTCCGCCACCCGGTATTCCCGCTGTTTGTCCACGCGCGCAGCCTAAGCGGCGGAGCCGCGGATCGGCGGACCCCCGTGCGACCCACGGTAACTTCCTTGTGCCGTACCCCTGTCGTTCGTCCTGCCGCTGCCCTACGCTCCCGATCGTGCCAGTAAACGCTGGCACGATCGCGGCTTCGGGAGGCGGCGGCATGACCGAGCACGAACGCCAGCGCACACATGTGAGGGTGGCGGTGATCGGGTCCGGGTTCGGCGGGCTGGGTGCGGCGGTACGGCTCCGCCGCGAGGGCATCACCGACTTCGTGGTCCTGGAACGCGCGAGCTCCGTCGGCGGCACCTGGCGGGACAACACCTACCCCGGCTGCGCCTGCGACGTCCCCTCGCACCTCTACTCGTTCTCCTTCGCCCCCAACCCCGAATGGCCGCGCAACTTCTCCGGCCAGCCGCACATCCGCGCCTACCTGGAACGCGTCACCGACACCTTCGGCATCCGGCCGCACCTGCGGCTCGACTCCGAAGTGCGGGGCATGCGCTGGGACTCCGAGCGGCTGCGCTGGGAGCTCGACACCGCGACCGGCCCGCTCACCGCGGACGTCGTGGTCTCCGCGACCGGCCCGCTCTCCGACCCGAGGATCCCCGACGTGCCGGGCATGGACACCTTCCCCGGCCGGGTCTTCCACTCCTCGCGCTGGGACCACGACTACGACCTGCGGGGCAAGCGCGTCGCCGTGATCGGGACAGGCGCCTCCGCCATCCAGTTCGTCCCGGCCGTCCAGCCGGACGTCGAGCGGCTCACGCTCTTCCAGCGCACCCCGGCCTGGGTGGTACCGCGTGCCGACCGCGGGATCAGCCGGCCGGAACAGTGGCTGCACGCCAAGCTGCCGGCCACCCGCCTGCTGCGCCGCGGGCTGCTGTGGGGGATGCGGGAGCTGCAGGTCGGCATGTTCACCAAACGGCCGTCCGACCTGCGCTTCCTGGAGTGGCTGGCCGCGTCCCACCTGCGCAGGTCCGTCAAGGACCCGGTGCTGCGGGCCGCGTTGACGCCCTCGTACCGCATCGGCTGCAAGCGCATCCTGCTCTCCAACGACTTCTATCCCGCGCTCACCAAGCCCAATGTGGACCTGGTGACGTCCGGGCTCGCCGAGGTGCGCGGCTCCACGCTGGTGGCCGCCGACGGCACGGAGACGGAGGCCGACGCGATCATCTTCGGCACCGGCTTCCGGGTCACCGACCAGCCGATAGGCGAGCGCGTCACGGGCGCCGACGGCCGCACCCTCGCCGAGGAGTGGAAGGGCGGCATGGCGGCGCTGCGCGGCGCCACCGTCGCCGGATTCCCCAACTTCGTCCAGATCATCGGGCCCAACACCGGCCTCGGCAACAGCTCGATGATCCTCATCATCGAATCGCACCTCAACTACCTCATGGACTACATGCGGCAGTTGGAGCTCCTCGGCGGCTCCCGGCACAAGGTCGCGCTCGCCCCCCGCCCGTCCGCCGTCAACGCCTGGAACCGCAAGCTCCAGGCGCGGCTGGCGCGTTCGGTCTGGAACACCGGCTGCGGCAGCTGGTACCTGGACGCCAACGGCCGCAACACCACGCTCTGGCCCGGCACCACCGCGGAGTTCCGCAAGGTCACCCGCCGGGTGGACCTCACCGAGTACCAGGTGCTGCGCGTGCCCCGGGCCGCCGTCCGCACCGCTTCCGTGGCGGAGGCCGCCCGATGAGCCGCATACCGCTGGAAGGACAGGTCGCCGTCGTCACCGGCGCCGCGCGGGGCATCGGCGCGCTGCTGGCCCGCAAGCTCTCCGCGCGTGGCGCCCGGGTCGCGCTCGTGGGCCTGGAGGAGGACGAGCTGCGCCGGGTCGCGGAGGGGCTCCACGAGGACGCGGCGCACTGGTACGCCGACGTCACCGACCACGAGGCGATGGCGCGGGTCGCCCACGAGGTCAAGGCCCGCTTCGGGAAGGTGGACATCGTCGTCGCCAACGCGGGCGTCGCCGCGGGCGGTCCGCTCGACGGCTGCGACCTCGCCACCTGGCGGCGGGTCGTCGAGGTCAACCTCATCGGCAGCGCCGTCACCGGCCGAGCCTTCCTGCCCGTGCTCGCCGAGAGCCGCGGCTATCTGCTCCAGATCGCGTCGCTCGCCGCGATCAGCCCCGCGCCGATGATGAGCGCCTACTGCGCGTCGAAGTCGGGCGTCGAGGCGTACGCGCACTGCCTGCGCGCCGAGGTCGGGCACCGGGGCGTACGGGTCGGGGTCGGCTACCTCAGCTGGACCGACACCGACCTGGTGCGCGGGGCCGACGAGGACCCGGTGATGCGGGAGTCGCGCGAGCGGCTGCCGTGGCCCGTGAACCGTACATACCCCCTCGGCCCGGCCGTCGACCGGCTGGTCGCGGGCATCGAGCGGCGCTCCGCGCACGTGTACGCGCAGGGCTGGCTGCGTGCGATGCAGCCCGTACGGGGGCTGCTGCCCGCGCTCATCGGCACGTTCGGGGCGCGCGAGATGCGGCACCTCGAACCCAGGCTGTCCGGGACGCGGACGGGGCTGGTCGGCGCCGGGGGAGCGGCGGACGAGAAGGCACGGGCGGCGACGGCGAGGGGGTAGCGCAGGGTAGTCGTCCGATGTGCGGGGAATTGGGGTGCGTGTCAGGCTGATTCGGGGCGGATCGCCCCCCATTCCCCCTCACCAAGGAGTGAGAACAGCATGGGCATCAAGGACGAGATGCAGGCCAAGGCGCAGCAGGCCAAGCAGAAGATGCAGGGCAAGCAGGACGAGGCCAAGCAGCGCGCCCAGAGCGAGCAGGAGCGGCTGCGCCAGCGCGCGGAGGAAGCCCGGCAGAAGGGCCAGCAGTCGTTCGACGACATCCAGGACGACCTCGACGACCGCACCTAGCGGAAACGGCCACAGCACGTCGGGCGGACTGTTCTGCAGTCCGCC
>NZ_JBSFWT010000055.1:0-51438 GCF_053594975.1 Streptomyces sp. NPDC002537 | reverse complement strand
GCCCGCAGGCTCAAGGCCACGGTCCGCACATTCAGCCCGTCCGGCGCTTGAGGACGCGGCCGCAGGCCGCCCCCGCCGCAGGCGGCGAACCGGCCCGCAGCCGGGGGCCTGGGGCACGTGCACCAGTTTCGGGAAGGGGCGGGGCTGGGGAAAGGCCCGCCGCAGGCGCGACGGGCCCGCACCCGGCGACGCGCCCGCACCCCCGGCGGACCCCCTACGCCACCTCGATGCCATGCGCCTGCACCAGCTCCGAGAGCCCGCCCCGATACCCCTGCCCGCCGAGCACGAAGTCCCAGTCCCCGTTCGCCCGCCGTCGGAAAGATCCCAGGACCAGCGCCGTCTCCCCCGGCCGCCCGTCGGAGACCTCCAGCTGACCCAGCTCGGAACCACCCGTGTCCGACAGCCTGATCCGCGCGTCCGTGAACTCCGCGAGGTCGGCGTCCGGATTGACGGCCGGGTCGATCGCGGCGACCAGGACCAGCCGGTCCGCGGTCGCGGGCAGCGCGTCGAAGGCCACCCGGAGGGCCGCCTTGTCCCCGGCGGCCGGGGGCACGGCCCGTACGGAGCCGTCGGGAGTGGCCGGGTTGTTGTAGAAGACGAAGTGATCGTCGCTGAGCACCCGCGTCCCCCGGCAGACGAGCGCGCACACGTCCAGGCCGACCGAGCCGGACCACGACATGCCCAGCACATTGTGGTCACCCGCCGCGGGAGCGGCTTCCGGCTCCGGGGCCGCCGCGGCCCCCGGGCCCGGACCCAGCCGCCCGCGCAGCCCGTGCCGCCCCAGCAGGTCGACCAGCTCCTCGCCGGACACCAGGGTCAGCGGCTTCCCGTTGGCGAAGGTGTACGAACCGGGGCCGAACCCCGACGTCGTCACCAGCACCCCCTTGTTCGCCCCGGCCCCCTGCACGGTCCCGTACAGATCGCGCACCGCCGTCGGCGGCACCGTCTTGCGGTACCGCTTCACCTGCACGATGATCCGGCCGCCGCTGATCGGGTCCGGGTCCAGGGCCTCGACGTCCACGCCGCCGTCGTTGGACCGCGTCGTCATCACGGCCTGCATCCCGCGGGCGCGGAACAGCTGGGCGACCAGCCCCTCGAACTCGATGGGGTCCATCTCGTACAGGTCCGGGTCGTCACCGCCCCCGTGCGACACCACGCCCCGGCCGACCTCGTCGGGCATCCGCCCCGGCCGCACGGCCGCGAGCTGGTCCGGCCGGGCGGACAGCTGGCCGCCCAGCCCGTCGACCAGGCAGTCGACCGCGCTGACCTGCTCCAGGTGCAGGCCGTCGAAGACCTCCCGGGAGACGGTGACCGCGGCCAGCACGATCTGCGCCCGCCGCCCGGTGACCGGATCGTGGTCGTCGACGAAGCCGTTGAGCACCACGGACTCCAGCGCCCCGAACTCGTCGGCCGCGAACAGCTCACGCACCGTCAGCAGCACGCACTGCGCGAGCACATCGCGGTACACGGCCCGCCGCTGCGCCGCGGGCCGGGCCGTCTCCTTGTCCTGGTCGGCGGTCGGCATGTACCGCACGGCCTTCGTCTCCGGCACGATCCCGTACCCCGGCAGCTCCGACGTCAGCACCAACTGCCGCGCGCCCGGGTCGTACGCGGCGGACACCTGGTGCGGGAACTCCTCCGGCCACGCGGACGAGGCGTAGAGCGCGGCGGAGAAGTAGTCGACGACCGCGTCCGGGTCCCGCCCGCGCAGCGCCTCCGTCATCTCCGCGACGCCCGCGTTGTACCGGCGGACCTCCGCGAGCTGCCCCGCGGCCCACTGGTCGTACTGCTGCCGGTACGCGGCCAGCTGCTGCTGCCGCTGCGCCTCGGCGGTCTGTGCCGCCTGCCGGTCGCGCTCGAACTGCTGCCGTGCGAAGCGGTATTGACCGGGGTCGGGCATGGCCACCGGGTGGGCCAGGTGCCCCGGCTGGAACGGCTCGACCTCCTCCGGCCTGCGGAGCGCAGCCGAGGTGAACGCCCGCTCGCGGCACCCGGCCGCCAGCAGCCCGGTCAGCTCGGCGACCCGGCCCTCCAGCTCCTCCGTGCGCCGTCCGGCCTCCGCCTCCCGGCGCTGGCGGTACGCCGCCCGCTGCTCGCGGTCGAGCCGCGCGGCCTCCCGCTCGTACGCCCGCTGCCGGCGTTCCTGTTCCCGCTGGGCCTGCACCTGTTCCCGGCGGGCGGCCTCGCGCTGCCGCTGCTGCTGGCGCTGTGCCTCTGCCCAGATGCCTATCAGTCCGTTGGAACGACGACTCATGCGGAAACATGCCCTCCCCTCGGGACACCCCGTGCGCCCCGGATGCAACGTCCATCCGACTTTAGTCGGGCTCGTGATCTTCTGGCGCTCATCCATGTGAGTGATGTGTGGATTTATGGGTACGTGCTTAGCTCGTGAATATGCCGAAACGTACGAGGCTTTGCACCGCCACGGCCGTCATGGCCGCCGTTCTGCTGACCGCCGCACCGCTCTCCGCGTCCGCCTTCGCCGCCGACGCCCCCACGACCCCCGCCGCCACGGCAGCCGAGCGCTCCAGGGCCGAGGTCCGCGTCGGCACCTTCCTCCACGACTACCGCCAGGCCGTCCTGCACAAGGGCGACAGGACCCCCGCCCAGGTCCGCGCCCACTACCTGACCCACGAGCTGGACCGGCGCCTCGGCACCTGGGCCCGCCTCCACGACGCCGACCCCGTCTTCCGTGCCCAGAACGTCCCGGCGTCGTGGTCGACGCGTACCGAGGGCAGCGGCGCGGGCCACACCACGGTGATCGTCACCGAGCACTGGCGCGGCGGCGCCAAGCGGGACGTCTGGTACCAGGTCCGCCTGGAGGACCTCACCATCTCGGACCTCGAGGACCCGCCGGCCTGACACCGCGCGCCACAGCACACCGCGCGCCACAGCGGCCTCAGTTGACGCAGGGGATGCCGCCCTCCTTCACCGACTCGCCCGCGAAGTCGCCCGAGGACGACGGCGAGGGCGAGCCCGTCGGGGAGCCCGTAGGGGAGCCCGTCGGGCCGGGGGAGTCGGTGGCTTTCGCGGTGGGCGCGGTGAAGTCCTGGCCCAGGGTGACCTGGACGTGTCCGGCCGGGACCGACGAGCTGGCGGACGGGGCGGCGGTCACGCCCAGCCGGGCCGCGATCTGCTGGGCGGCGGTCTGCGCGCCTTCGCCGTACACGACGGTCGTCGGCGCCTGTGCCGTGGTGTTGGACGCCTGGCCGGCCGTATAGCCCATGGCCGCAAGGGCCTTGAGCTCGTCCTCGGCGGCGCCCGTCTTCTCGGAGCCGTTGAAGACGTCCACGGTCGCCCGTGCCGGCTTCGCCGGGGCGGACGGCTTCCCGCTGCCCGCGCCGGGCGTCGGGGACGCGTCGCCCCCGCCCATCGTCTTCTGCACGATGGCCCGGATCTTCTCCGGGTCGACGAGCTCCACGTCCTCACCGTTGCGCATGGCCGACCCCTCGGTCGGCAGGGTGTTGAACTCGACCTTCCCGCCGGTGAGGTTGGTGGCCTGCTGGGCGAAGTCGATGACGTTCAGCTTGCTGTCGATGACCAGGTCCTTCTTCACCACGCCGAACAGGCCCTGCAGCTTGCTCAGGCTGTCGAAGGTGCCCTGGGTCTTGAGCTTGTGCGTGACCGAGGAGAGGAACGCCTGCTGACGGTGGGTCCGGTCCAGGTCGCCGCCGTCCAGCCCGTGCCGCTGACGGACGAACGCCAGCGCCTGCTTGGGGTTCACCTCCTGCAGCCCGGCGGGGAAGTCGGCCCCGGAGTAACGGTCGTGCACCGGGTGCTTCAGACAGACCTGGATCGGCTGGAGCACCTTGGCGATGTCGTAGAAGCCCAGCAGGTTGACCTCGGCGAAGTGGTCGATCGGCACCCCGAGGAAGTTCTGCACGGTCGCCAGGGTCGCCTCCCGGCCCGCCTCCCGGCTCTGCGCCTCCAGGTCGTTGCCGCGCACGCCCTTCTCGTAGAGCTTGTCGTGCGCCGCGGTGTAGGCGTAGGAGTACGCCTCCTTGATCTTGTAGTGTCCCTGCGGCGAGCCGTCGCCCTTGTACGTCTGGACGTAGTCGTCCCGGGGGATGGAGAGCGCCTGCACCTTCCCGCCGTCGGCGGGTATGTGCATCAGGATCAGGGTGTTGGTGTTGTAGTACCCGATGTCGCTCGACCCCGCGTGCAGCTGGTCCTGCACGAACTCCTTCGGGAGGTCGTTGCCGTTCATGTCCTTGCGCGAATCGAGGCCGATCAGCAGCAGGTTGACCGAGTTGTCGAGGTGCTTCGGCCCGTGCCGCCCCACCTTGTCGAGGGCGTCGGAGGTGTTCAGACCGCCCGTGATCCAGTGGTACGCGGCCCAGGAGACCCCACTGGTCGCCAGCACGGCGGCGGAGGCCACACCGACCACGGCCCGCCCGGCGATCACCGCCCGGGTCGTCCTCTTCCCGCTCTTCTTCCCGCCGCGACGCCGGGCCGCCCTGCCGCGGTTGTCACTGCTGCGGTTGCCACTGCCGCGCCGCTCGGCGCCGGGTTCTTCACGCACCGCTCTTCCTCACCCTTCGCCTGGACCGGAACCACCGCACCGCCAGCACGGCGAGCACGGCGACCTCCGCCGCCGCCATCGCCGGGAAGGCGTCGATCGCCCAGTGCGCCGCCCCGGTCGTGAGCCCCTTGCCGTGGGCCCCGGTCTCGCCCGCCAGTTGCTCCGAGGCCACTGTGACCAACATCACCACCAGCGGCGGCGCGTAAGCCACCCACCAGGCGCCCGCCCGCGAGCACGTCAGTGCCGCCAGGGCCGCGCCGATGGCCGCCGTGACCACGAAGGCCCAGCCGAGCGAGGAGCCGGCCAGCTCGTCCACGAGCGCGCCGAGCACCGGCAGCGCCAGGGCGAGCAGGGCCGTCCGGCGGGCACGGGCCCGCGTCCTGCCGCTTCTCCGGGCGCGCGCGCCCGCCGTTCGACCCCGTTGGGTGGGCACTCGGCGTCGGGATGCGGCCGGACCGCGCGAGGAGCCCACGCCCTCGCTCGGAGCCGTGGCCCGCTGGCCTGCCGTAGGCATTCCGGGTTGCATAGTTGCGCAATGTAGCAAGTATTCGGGCTATGGTGCTGCACGGGAGTTCGACAGGATTCCCGCGACCGTGGACGAAGAAGGGGAGGGGCCGCGCCGATGACGGCACCAGGGGACGGACACGCGGACCCTCCGGCGCAGGCGCTCGACGCGGCGGCCCTGATGTTCGGGCTCCTCGCCTCCCCGCTGCGCCTGCACATCGTGTGGGTGCTCGCCCAGGGCGAGAGCGACGTCACGCAGCTGGCACTGCGCGTGGGCGCCCGCGCCCAGGCCGTCAGCCAGCACCTCGCCCGCCTCAAACTCGCCGGAGCGGTCCGCGCCCGCAGCGAGGGCCGCCACCAGATCTACGCGGTGACGGACCCCCGCCTGACCGCCTCCGCGCGGGCGATGCTGACCCTGGCCGCCCTGAGGGCGGACCCCGGCGAACTCTCGGCCTGACCGCGGGGCCGGCCGGAAACGGGGAACCGGTGCCTGTCCGTTCGCCATGAACGCGCGGTCCCTCGTCGCGTCGTGCGACTAGGGTTGGGGGTGCGGTACCCAGCCGCGTCCGGGAACGTCTGGCGGACCCGGAGAGCGGAGCAAAGCCATGATCAGCGATGGGATGGCCGGAGTCCTGCGCTCGCTGTACGCCTTTGGCGACGCGGACCCGGCTTCGGCGTTCGCCGAGGTCCTGGGTGTCGACGACGTGACGGTGTCCGTGGTGCTCGACGCCGGTCACACGGAACCGCTGTGGTCCTCCGGCCGCGGCCCGGATCTCGCCGAGCTGCAGCGCACCTTCGGCGAAGGGCCCGAACCCGACGCGACGCGCAGCGGTGACGTGGTGCTGGTGCCCGACCTCGGTGCGGTCCCGGCGGACCGTTGGCCGCTGCTGCTGCCCGCCGTGGCCGAGCTGCCGGCGAAAGCGGTGTTCTGCTTCCCGCTGGGCATCGGCGCGATCCGGGTGGGCGTGCTGACCGCGGCGCGCGCCCGGCCGGGCCCGCTGTCCGGAACGGAGGTGACCGACGCCCTCGCGCTGGCCTCGGCGCTCACCACACTGTTCCTCGACGGCAGCGGGCGCGGGGACGGCGGGCTGCGCGTCGCACACCTCCCGCACGGGTGGCAGCAGGCCGTGGTGCACCAGGCGACGGGCATGGTCAGCGTGCAGCTTTCGATCTCACTGGCGGCGGCGCTGCTGCGACTGCGCGCCACGGCGTACAGCCGCGATCAGTCGATCGTGGAACTGTCCCAGGAGGTCGTGTCGCGTCGGCTGCGGTTCAACGACTCCACGAGCGGGCTGTCTCGGCCCGGAGAGAGCAGGGGATGAGGAGAATGTCCCGCCAACAGCAGGTCGCGGAGGTCTTCGTCGAAATGGCGGACACCCTCGTCGCCGACTTCGACATCATCGACTTCCTTCAGAGGCTGTCCGCTCGCTGCGTGGAGCTGCTGGACGTCTCGGCTGCCGGAATCCTGCTCGCGGACCCGCAGGGTGACCTGCAGATCATCGCCGCGTCCGACGAGGACACCCGGCTGTTGGAGCTCTTCGCTCTTCAGCACGACCAAGGGCCCTGCGTGGAGTGTTACACCCGCGGCGTCGCCCGTCTCAACATCGACCTCGCCGGCCCCGCGGCCGCGGGGAACTGGCCGCTGTTCGCGGACCACGCGCGCCGTACCGGTTTCACCACCACGCACGCGCTCCCGCTGCGGTTGCGTCAGCACGTCGTCGGGGCGCTGAACCTCTTCCACACGGACCGGACGGTGCTGGGAGGCGAGGACACGGCGCTGGCGCAGGCGCTGGCCGACATCGCGACGATCGGGATCCTGCAACAGCGCACCCTGGAGCAGACACAGACCGAGCGGACCCAGCTCCAGGCCGCTCTCACCAGCCGCATCGTCATCGAGCAGGCCAAGGGCATCCTCGCGGAACGCCTGCAGACCACGCCCGACCACGCCTTCGCCGCGATCCGCGCCCATGCCCGAGCCCGCCACCTGCGCATCTCCGAGCTCGCCCGCCAGATCGTCGACGGTTACGTACCCGGCCTGCCCACCACTCCGGGAGCCGCCTGATTGGCAAGCGGAATTGCCGGAAATCACCTGCACCAGTGAATTGTGGGGTGCTGGAGAGATTCTGTGTTCTGTCTGTTCCTATGGTTGTCGGTGTCGCCCCAGCCCCCGGTGGCTTTCCGCACCCCACCCCCTCGCTCCGGCGGGGCCAGTCGCATCGGGACTGCCATGGGCACCGAGCACCGACGACCCGTCCCTTGGACGACAGCTCAGTTTCCGGGGATGCTGCCCGAAGGGCGCCCGAACGTATACAGCTATTTCCTGCGCGGATTCACCGTGGTGGAGCTCCACGGCGACATCGACCTGGCCGCCGCCCCCGACGTCTCGCTGCACATCGACGCCGCGACAGCACTTGTGGGCTGCCGGGTGGTGGTCGACCTGCGGCCGGTGCGGTTCATGGACTGCATCGCGCTCGGCCTGCTCTGCCGGGCCCGCCGCCGCGCCTTGGAGCGTGGCGGCTCGTTCGGGGTGGTCTGCACCCGGCCCTGGCATCTGCGGCTGCTGAGGATCGGGACGTGGTCCGCGGTCTTCCGGCCGGTGGCCACGGTGGCGGACGCCCTGCTCGACGGGCGGGCACGTCCGCGCGCCTGACCGAGGGGTCGTGCCGGTACGGCGGATGTGCCGCGGCGGGTTCCGGCCGTGACCACTTCGTGGGCAACGGGGAAGCGGGGTTGCCAAGTTGTGGCGGTCTGATGCACCGTGCTTCGTAGTGGTACCCGCACGGGTATGCGGGAGGTCCGGCCGCCGCGCGGGGAAGACACCGGGACCGGCGGCGGCCGGGCGCCAGAGAAGAGGGGGCTCCCTGTGTCCCCGCCTCCTGACGCGGTTCGCCCTTCCTGGCAGGCCGGGGCACGCGGGAGAGACCCTGGCGGGACAGGCCGGGAAGGGCGGGACCGGAAACACGCGTTGCCGTCGCGTCTCCAGCCGTCCTTGTGGGCTCGGCGGCCTCGGGGTCTGGGAGAGCCGGGCCGGGCAAGAGATGCTGCCCGGCTTCGCCTCGGAGGCTAGACGACCGGCAAGAGGCGGGCAAGAGCCGGGAATTGGCCAGCGGCCCGCGGGCCTGTGGGGCGGCGCCGCCCTCGGGTATCGCCGGTGAGCGGCGGGGCGCGGACATGCGAACGGCCCCGGACGAGAGGTCCGAGGCCGTCGCTCCGGCTGAAAGCCGATGTCCCACAGGCCGGACCCTGTCCGACCACGTGCCCCCGGGCAGATTCGAACTGCCGACACCCGCTTTAGGAGAGCGGTGCTCTATCCCCTGAGCTACGGAGGCGGGGAGGTGCTGCGTTACCGCGGACAGTGTAGCGGGTGGTGCTCCGCCGCAAATGGGGCCGGGTGGGCCGGTTCCGGGGTGCCCCTTGCCTCTCTAACGGCGATAGGGTTCACTAACACTGTTAGAGCGAGTGGGGGCGGGCAAGGCCGCCGCGCTGGAAGTTGGAGGGGCGCATGGCACGCGTCGACACCTCGGCGCCGATCGCGGGCGCCTTACCGGCCGGGGGCCGGGGCGGTGGGATCACCATCGCCATCGTGCTGGTGGCCGCGTTCATGCAGCTCGTGGATGTGAGCATCGTCAACGTCGCCGTGACGGCCATCCAGCGTGGGCTGGGGGCGAGTTACACGGAGTTGCAGTGGGTGCTCGCCGGCTACACGCTGGCGTTCGCCGTGTTCCTGGTGGCCGGTGGGCGGCTGGGGGACCGGCTGGGGCGCAAGCGCATGTTCCTGGTCGGTATGAGTGCCTTCACCGCCGCCTCGCTGCTGTGCGGCGTCGCGCAGGGGCCGGGGATGCTGGTCGGCTCCCGGCTGCTGCAGGGGCTGGCCGCCGCGTTGATGTACCCGCAGGTCTACTCCGTCATCCAGGTCGTCGTACCGGCGAAGCGGCGCGGAGCGGTGCTCGGGGCCCTCGGTGGGGTCATCGGCCTCGCGGCGGTCACCGGTCCGCTCGTCGGCGGGCTGCTCATCCAGGCCGATCTGTTCCACTGGAGCTGGCGGCCGATCTTCCTGGTGAACGTTCCCGTGGGGGTCCTGGCCGTGCTCCTGGCCATCCGGTACCTCCCGGAGTCGCGCGCCGACGAAGCCGACCCGATCGACTGGCCGGGCGTCGCCCTCGTCACCGCGAGTGTCACCCTGCTCGTCTACCCCCTGGTGCAGGGACGCGACCTGGGCTGGCCGCGCTGGCTGTTCGGCCTGCTGGCGGCGGGTGTCCTGGGGCTCGTCGCGTTCGCGCTCTACGAGCTGCGCAGGGAGCGCTCCGGCCGCACGCCGCTCATCAGGATGAGCCTGTTCGCCAGCCGCGGGTTCAGCGGCGGGCTCGTCATGGTCGTTCTCTTCTACGGGGCGTTCCTGCCGTTCTTCCTGGTCTTCAGCGTCTATGTGCAGTCCGGCCTCGGCTTCACCGCGCTGCAGGCCGGTGTCGCGCTGGTGCCCTACGCTCTCGGATCGGCCCTCGGCTCCGGGGCGTCCATCGCGCTGGCGCCGCGTCTCGGCCGCGCCGTCCTGCACGTCGGCTTCCTGGTGCTCATCGCGGGGACCTGCTGGATCGCCTGGACGGTGCACCGGCTCGGTACGGACCTCCACGGCGTGCAACTGCTCCCCGCACTGCTGGTGGCGGGTCTCGGCTTCGGGCTGACGGTCACCCCGCTGGTGACGCTGATCCTGGCCAAGGCGCCGATCCGGCACGCGGGTTCGGCCTCGGGGACGCTCACCACGGCGCAGCAGTTCGGCAGCGCCGTGGGGATCGCGCTCCTGGGCAGCCTGTTCTTCGGACTGATCGGCAACCACGCCGACACCGTCACGGCCGACCAAGCACCTCGTGTCGTACGGCAGTTGACGGATGCGGGGCTGCGCCCCGAGCAGAGTCTCGCCGTGGTCGACTCCTACCGCCGGTGCTTCCGCGACCGCGCGCACGAGAAGGACTCGACCGTGACGCCGGAAAGCTGTCGCCGGACCGGCGCGGTGCCGGTGTCCGGGCAGGTCGACCGGGTGCTGAAGCGCTCGGCGGACGAGGCCACGCGCACCGACTTCGCCTGGTCCGTGGAACGGACCCTGTACGTCCAGATCGGTTTGTTCGGAGTCTGCTTCCTGTTGGTCTGGATCCTCCCCAAGGTGCGCGGAAAAGAGCTCGCCGAGTTCGAGGAGAAAAGCCGGGACGCGGTCGTCATCGGGTGACATGCGGTCATCGGTCCGGGGCCCTGCCGTCGGTGGGGCCCCAGTTGTTTTCCGCGCCTGCGGCGTAATGGTTACCAAGTTCGGTTGTAGCGTGAATGGATGATTCCGAAAGCATGCGGGAAGGGGTTGAAAAGAACACTCGGAAGTGACGGCTGATGGGGGATTACCGGCCAATGATTGGCTTTCTGCCGACTGCCTGGCCGAGGGCTGTGGTAAAGGTTGAAAATACCTGGGTCATGTGCTTGCATGGCCGCTGATGTCTCCACGGGGGTTACGCGATGACAGCAGCGGATTGCTCGTTCATGGACAAGGCGCCGGTCGGGAGGCCCGGGGTGCCGGGTGTGGCGGTCGGGCAGCGGTCCCGACGGTGGTGAGGAATAGCGTCCGCTTTTATGCACCGTGAAAACTCCAGTGATCGCGGGACGCTTTATGTGAATCATTGCGCAGCGTGGGCCGTGGTGTGGCCCGGGGCTGTGGCGCGCGAGCTCATCTCGAATCCTGCAATGGCCTGTCCGGCGTTGCGTCAAGGGGGGTAAAGTGGGCACCAATGTCTTGTCCGAGCAGTATGGACTCCAGGTCTTCCTGCAGCGATGTCGGGTCCGTGCCGGTATCTCGCAGAAAACTCTGGCGCAGCAGCTCTATTTATCACCGCGCGGCTACTGGAATCTCGAACAGGGGCGCATCCGCAACCCCAGTGCGGATCTCCTGGACAGTCTTTCCAGCATCCTGCGGCTGGGCGCGCGGGAACGGTGGACGCTCTATATGCTCGCGGTGCGGCATGACCCGCCGCCGCTGAACGGCGTCGCCCTGGAAGACGCTTCCGTCTTCTCGCAACTGCTGTCCGTGCAGCGGTGCCCTGCGGTCATCGTGGACCCCGCCTGGCAGATCGTGGCCTCCAACGATGCCTATGAGGATCTCCCCTTCACCGACGCGAGCGGCGCCCGGCGCAATCTGATGCACCACATCCTGCTCACTCCGTCCGTTCGCGATGTCCTGCTCGCGATGTGGGAGGAGGCGTGGGCCGCCCCGTTGCTCGCCGAGCTGCGCACGGCGTGCGAGGTCCTCCCCGAGGCCGGATGGCCGAAGTCCCTGCTGCGCCACGTCGCGCGGGACCAGCGGCTGCGGCGCGCCTGGCGTCGGCTGGACGCCCCGTACCTGCCGCTCTCCGGCGCCTCGCGCCCCTTCCGGCACCCGGTCTGGGGGCCGGAAGTGACCGTGGCCGAGACCGTGCCGCGCTATATGACCGGCTACAAGATCTTCTCGCTGGTGCCGAGCGGGTCCGTGGCCCGCGAGTTCGTGGCCCGCGAGCCGGCTGTCCTAGGGGCGGGCCTGCGCGGCGACTCCGTCGAGCAGGCATGACAGGCCGAAGGCGAACCGGTCGTCGTTCCCCGTCCCGGTGAGTTCCTCGGCGAGGGCCACGGTGTGCGGATATTCCTCCCGTGAGAGTTCCTCCAGCTCCTCCCGGATCTCCGCGAGGTAGTCCCGGGGAGCCTCGCCCCGCGCCACCGCACCCGACATGGGAGTGGTCTCCCACAGCACGAAGCCGTGGATGTAGACCAGGCAGGTGATCAGCGCGTAGGAGCTCTCACGGTCGCCGAGGCCCGAGCCGCGCAGCCAGCCCAGCAGGCGTTCGAGGCTGGAGAGCATATGAGGCCCCAGCACGAAGCGGTTGGTGAGGATCCGGGCGGCGTCGCGTCTGCCGGTCAGGTAGGCGCGGAAGGCGTGGCCGAAGGAGAGCAGGTTCTCCTTCCAGTCCTCGGTGGCCGGCAGCTCGTCCACGGGGAAGTCCGCGAAGAGGGCCTCGGCGAGCAGGTCGATCAGGTCGTGCTTGTCCTGGACGTGCCAGTACAGGGTGGCGGCCTTGATGCCCAGGCGGTCGGCCAGCTTCCGCATGCTCAGGGCGTCCAGCCCGTCCCGCTCGATGAGTTCGAACGCGGCCTGGACGATGCGGTCGACGGTGACCGGCACGCGCTCCGCGTCCGCCGCGGGCCGCCGCCGCACGGAAGGCCGCTTCCTGTCCCGCGCGTCCGTCCCCACGTCCGTCCCCTCGCCTCCGCGTCCCGGCGCGCCGCCGCGCCGTGGCGGGCCGCGCGCGAACGCGGCCACCTGCACATCTAACACCGTTAGGTCCGCAGGTGGCCAGTTCGTGGCGCGCGGGAGTCAGCCGATCTTGGGGATGACGTCGTGGGCGAGCATCCGCAGGTTCCGCTCCATCGACCGTGCGTCCTGGCCTCCGTAGTCGACCTGCCACAGCATGGTGGTGAGCGACAGCTGTTCGCGCAGCGCCGTGACCTTTTCGAGCACGGTGCCGGGGCTGCCGACCACGCCGGTGGCGTTGCTCCGCAGATCGGCCTCGGAGGCGCCGGCGAACGATGCCCCCGGGGTCGAATAGCCCGGGTACGAGCTGGACTTGACGCCGGTCCAGGACGCGGCGGCCTCGCCCCAGACCCGGAGGTATGCGCGCAGCAGCGGCGCCGCGGCCCGTACCGCCTCCTCGTCCGTCTCCGCCACGTGGACCGGGACGCTGAGCGCGACGCGCGGCAGGCGGCCGGACGCCCCGTGCGCGTCCTCGAAGGTTTCGAGGTAGACCTCGACCATCTCCCGCGTGCGAGGGAGTTCCTCCTCCTTCGGCGGGGAGGCGATCAGCAGGGAGAACCCCATCTCGCCGATCCACGCGAAGCTCTCCCGGGAGCGCACCGCGGCGACCCAGACCGGGGGATGGGGCGACTGCGTGACAGGCGGCAGCGAGGTGGCGTCGGTGTAGCGGAAGAAGGGGGTGTCCTCCGACGCCTTCTCCCGCGTCCAGAGCCTGAGCACCGCCTCGACGGTGGCGGTGAACTTCGCCCGGCTGTCGTCCAGATCGATCCCGAAGACGTCGAACTCGTAGGGCAGCCAGGCGCGGGCGAATCCCACGTCGAGGCGGCCGCCGCTGAGCGCGTCGAGCTGCGCTGCCTCGGCGGCCAGTTGCACCGGGTGGTGGAACGACGCCTGGATCCCTCCGGTCATCATGCGGATCCGCTCGGTCCGGGCGGCCACGGCGCTGAGGAAACCGAGCGGGCTCGGGCAGTAGCCGCCGTAGTCGCGCAGGTAGTGCTCGGTCATCTTGACGTAGTCGAATCCGAGTTCTTCGGCGAGCACCGAGACGCGCAGGGCGTCGGCGAAGTACGCGGCCGCGGACCGCCGGTCGGGCCGGCAGTCGGGCAGCAGCGATATCCCGTGTTTCACGGAGCTCCTCCTTGTCGAAGGCGGTGGGCAGTGGGCGGTGGGCGGTGGGCGTCGGGCGTCGGGAACGGTGGGCATCGGGGGAGGCGGGACGGCTACAGGACGCAGAGGGCGAGGAACGTGCCTTCGGCGACGGCCAGGGGGAGCACGGCGTGCCCGCCCGCGTAGAGCAGGGCGTGGACGGTGCCGGTCACCGCTCCGGCGAGCGCCGCCAGGGCCCTCGCCTCGACGCCCCGTACCGTGGCCACGGCGACGAGCGGCGTCAGGGCGGCGGAGAGCGGGACGGCGAGGGCGTCGCCGCCCGCCACCGCGAACACCCCGGCCCGCAGCAGGGCCTCTTGGGCGAGGCCGACGAGCACGAGCGCCACGACCGCCGCAGGCCGGGGCAGTCTGCGCGCCAGTTCCTTGCAGGGCCGCAGGGCGTCGCTGCCCACGACCGCCATCCAGGTGCCCTCCCCCACGGGCTCGCGGCGCACCGCGCCGGCCACGACGGTGGACAGCAGTCCGCACACCGCGAACTCGGCGGCGCCCACGAGCACACCCAGGGGCAGCAGCAACAGGGTTGTGATCACCGTGCCGTCCTCCGCCCGCCGAACGTGGCCCGGTAGTGGCGGTGCACGCGGACGTTGAACCAGACGTGGCCGACCACCGCCGCCACCACACCGCCGGTGGCCAGCGTCAGCGCCACCGCCATCAGCGACAGCGGCAGCTTGGCCAGCGCGTGGACCCAGCCGAACGGCAGGTGCGACAGGGCGAACGCCAGCGCCGCACCCGCCAGCAGCGGGATCCCGTACGCCCACGACACGTCGTCCACCGCGAACCGGGTCAACGCGCCGCGGTGGACGAGCTCTTCCAGGACCGCCCCGGCGACCAGCCAGGAGAGCCCCACGCGCGTCTCGCGGGCCCGCTCCGTACGGCCCCACCGGTTGGTGACCGAGGCGGGCCGCACGCCCTCGGCGGGGGACAGGCCGGCCCCGTCGGCGGCCGCGATGCCCACGGGCCGCGCCGGTCCGGCCGTCCGCGAGCCGCGCGGCCGGGCCGCCGTCCATCCCTTGCGGCCTCCGTACCGGGCGACGATCCAGCGGTCGCAGCGCCACGCGGCGGCCGCGAGACACCAGCCCAGCGGCGCCGGGGACACCGTCCGGAGCCACCCGCCGTCGGTGAGCATCCGCGGGCCCAGCAGCACCAGGCCCAGGACGGCCAGAGCGCCCATGACGACGAAGTACACCGCCAGGGTCGGCACGTCCGGGGCCCTCGGTTCGATCCAGCGGCCGTGCACATGGGACGCCAGTGCCATGGGCGCCAGCCCGCCCAGGAGCAGTACGGCCACCAAGTAGGCGTGCATGTCAGGGATAGGGATGCGGCAGCGGGTTGACGAATCCCCCGTGCGCCGCGAACCGGCGGTGGGCGGCCGGGGGCGCGCTCGGGAACGGCAGGCTCAGGGTGTCCGGCGACCACACGCGCACCGCCGTGAACCCCAGCTGCCGGATGTCCGGGGACGTCAGGTCGGACCAGTACAGGCGCTTGCCCGTGGCGCGGAAGGCGTCCACCACTCCGGCGGCGATCCGGCGCGGCGGCCGCTCGTCGTCCGGCGGCAGGTTCCCGGCGGTCTCGCGCGTATGGTGCGCGAACCGCTCCTCCACCACCCGGGCGCCCTCCTTGCTCGCGTAGTAGCCGACGTTCGACTCCAGGTCGAACATGCCGTCCAGCCGTTCCTCGGGCGAGCCGTCCGCGGACTCCACCTCCGCCTCCAGCAGCGACCAGCCCGCCAGGCCGTGGACGCCGACGGCCTCCAACAGCGCCCGGTACATGGCGCGTTCGAGTCCGCCGCCGCTGCCGAGGCCGATGCTGATCGCGGGCATCGCACCGTTGGGCGAGCGCAGGAGACAGGCCACGGTGAAGCCCGGCAGATCGGGGCTGGGAAGCCAGTGGAACTCGTGGCCGACCGTTCCGGCGTAGTGGCGTCCGAGCAGGCCGCGCAGCGCGCTCAGCCGGCCGTCGAAGCCGATCACCACGCTCGCGGCGTTCCCGTACCAGTGGCCGATGGCGGTGTCCACCTGGACGAGTTCGTACAGCGCGCCCCGCAGCGCCGCGTCGGGGGCGGTGTGCGCCGCCGTGCCCGTCGTCACCGCCGAGACCAGCCACGGTTCGTCGTCGGCGGGCAGGTAGCCGAGGAGGAACTGCTGCGCGGGCACCAGCGCCTCGGAGTCGTCGAGGAGCGAGGGCACTCGCACCCAGCCCATCGGGGCGTGCGGATCGAAGGCCTGGTAGGGGAAGCCCGTGCGCCCGAGCTGCTCGGCCTCGAACAGCCGGAAGCAGTCCGCGTCGAGCACCGGCTCGCCCCGCCCGGCCAGTTGGGCATGGGTGGCCGTGGTGACGGGCAGGCGCCGCTCCGCCACCACGGCGTGCCCCGCGTAGCGCTCCAGCGCCTCGCCGAGCACCCGGATCCGGCTCTCGAACGGCAGGAAGCCGTAGCCGCCGATGTGGTAGGAGCCCGGCTTCGGGGCCGGGCGGCCCTGCCACAGGTGCACGCCGGTCAGCTCGGCGCCCTCCACGAACAGGTGCGGGGCCCGCGAGGGCTTGTTGAGGCCCCCCACCGAGGTGATCAACCCGCAGAGCCGGCCGTGCATCCGCGCCTGGAGCGACCGGACCCGCTCGTCCTCGTCCCGCAGGACGCGGAGGGCCGGTGCCGTCCCGGCCGGTGCCGTCTCAGCCATCGATCCACGACCTCGCGTCGAAGTACAGGCTCGCGTCGTCGCGGCCCCGGAGCGATCCGCAGGCGCGGCAGCCGGGCAGCCGCAGGACCTCCTGGTGCGCGATCTCCATCGTCGGCAGATAGATGCCGAGCACCTTGCCGATGGTGAAGGTCGAGCCGGTGGTGAGGAAGTTGATGGCCTCCAGCGCGCTGTGCCCGGCGATGGTCGACCGGACCGCGGACAGCTGCGCGGGAGTGCCCGATTTCACGGCCCCGGCGGCGAGTGCCCGCTTGTAGCGCACATAGCTGGCGCTCTCGCGCAGGTTCATCGCCACCCGCGTCTCGAAGCACTCGTAGCACGGCGAGCTGCCCGGCACGACGGTCGGGCCGACGAGGAGGAACGGCCCGTCGACGGCCACGTGGGTCCACGGGACGTCCAGCTCCATGGCCACCCTGTTGAACACCCGTGAGCGCACCGGGTTCACGGTGTCCTGCGCCCACACCACATAGCCGCCGCGCAGCGGGGCCAGCTCCTCGGCGAGTCCGGCGAGACGCAGCCCGTCGTGGACCGCGTTCTCGTCCATGCGGTTCAGCGATTCGGTCAGCCGGTCACCGGGGGCGAGCTGTTCGACCTTGCCGGCCTGGGCGTCCCGGACCAGCTCGGCGATGGCGCCGGAGAGCGGGCCGTCCCCGATGATCAGCGACCGGGCCGGACGGCCCGTGTCCGACTGCTCGACCCGCAGCGTGGTGAGCTGGTCGAGATAGGCGTCCAGCGCGCTGCTCGGACCCCACTCGAGGACGTCGAGCGTGCGCAGATGGTCCACGACGGCCTCCACGGTCGACCGGGAGACCCCGTGCGCGCGGGCGAGTTCCTTGTGGCTCCGGGTACCGTCCAGCCCGCAGATCAGGTCGAACAGCTTTCCCTTGCCCGACTCGTCGGTCACCGTGAACGACCTGGGGTTCCACACCCCCGTGCGCAGTTCGACGACATCGGGACCGTGCCCGACCACCGTGATCGCCCGCTTCACGCGCGCCTCTGCTCCTGACATTCGGTTCTCCATGAGACGTGGTGCCGGATGGGTGAGGGTGGGAATGCCGCTATGCGCGCGGACCGAGCAGCATCATGTGGACGACGGTGCGGAACACCCCGTCGATGCCGAGGGCCCGGTGTGTCTCGTCGTCGAAGTAGCCGGAGTAGTCCAGGCTGCCGAGCCCGAGCGCGGTGGCCGTCAGATGGACGTTCTGCGCGATCCCGCCCGCCTCGTGCAGCACGAACCGGAGGCCGCGGGGCCCGTACTTCCGCATCGACCGCCACGGGCTCGCGACGAGGAGCAGCAACGCCGCGGCGGATCCCACGAGATCGCCGCCGCCGGCGTCCGGGCACGACGCGAGCAGCTCGTCGAGGGCCGTGCCACCGGCCCAGCCCTCCAGGGCGTCCTCGCGCGGCAGATAGCGGTAGACGCCGCGCCCGAGGCCCGTGACACCGCCCGCCGCTACCCAGGTCTCGACCGGGAACAGCCCTCCGGCGCTGGGCGCCGAGCGCATGCGCAGCGGTACCTCGCCGCCCTTCTCCAGCCGGGCGAAGACCTCGACCGTCTCCGAGTCCCCGTAGCGCAGCACGGTGGCGAGTTCGGCGAGCGGGAGCGGCGCGGGAGCGAAGTCGCGGACGCTGCGGCGGGAGGCGATCACCTGCGCCAGCGACGCGCCCGGCGGCGCGGCCTGGGGGAGGGGTACGCGTACGGCTCCGTCGTCCGGGCTCCACGAGGACTGCGCCAGCGCGACGGTGACCAGGTCGCTCATGTAATGGGCGACCGAGAGCTGCGTCTCCCTGTCGTGCCGGGTGTTCCGGCTGGCGACGAGGAACTCCTCGGCCGGGTGCGCCCGTTCGGCGGGGTCGGCCCGGTTGTCCAGCCGGAGCGGATGCGTGCGGAATCCGACGCCCGCCAGGGAGGGGCTGACCTCGCGCGCCTCGGTGGTGACCAAGGCGTCCCGCACTTCGGCGGCGCTGGTGAAACGACTGCTGGCCACGGTGCATCATCCTTCGCTCGACCGGCCGGCGGGCCATGGGGAAAGGCTGGCGGCATGACGCCGAGCAGACAGGGCCCTGTCTGCTCGGCGCCCCTGCTTCGGGGTGCGCTCACTCAGCGGACGATCGCCGCGCAGCAGCAGCACGTACCCGGGATCACAACGGCCTCGTCACGCTGGTCGTTGAGGGTGACCTGCGCGCTGGTGTTGCGGTGCTCCACCATGGATTCGGAACTCAGCTTCATCTTTCGGTACCTCCTCGAAGGGGTAGAGACGGATGGAAGGAACGCCGGTCCCGGCGGCACAAGGGGATGGGCTCGACCGATCCGTGCCACCGCTCCGGCCCGGGTGCTCCACCGCCGTACGGTGGAGCACCCACTGAGACCTTCCACGGGCGGACCGACGGGTCCAAGCGAGCAGAACAACATGTGCGAACCCCGTGGCGCGCGGCCCGCCGCGTGATAGACGAATGGGCCATGACCTCGCCCGCTTCCCTGCCGCGGCCCTTCGCCGAGCGGCACGCCGCGCTTCCCTACGACGCCTACCGGGGTCTGCTCCGGGCGGGCCCGGTCCACCATGTGGAAGTGGCTCCCGGGGTGAAGGCGTGGCTCGTGTGCGGCCATTCGGCGGCGCGCTCCCTGATGGCCGACCACCGGCTGAGCATCGATCCGGTGTCCACCACGGCCGACGTGCGGCGGGCGATCGACGGACTGGCGACCGAGGAGAAGCAGTCCCTTTACGGGCGGCACCTCCTGGCATCGGATCCACCCGACCACACGCGCATGCGGCGGGTCATGTCGCACGCGCTCACCGCCCGCCGGCTCCGTGCGATGGAACCGCGGGTGCTGGAGATCACGGAAGGGCTCCTCGACGAACTGGCCGGTCGCGCCGAGGCGGACCTGCTGGCCGAATACGCGCTGCCGCTCACCATCCGCGTACTGTCCGACCTCATCGGACTGCCGTCCGACGGCGCCGCGCTGTTCAAGGAACTCGGTCTGCTGGTGCTGCGCGGCGACGCCGCCGGGGACGAGGTGTTCGGGCACGTCGTCTCGTCGCTCGCCGGCTATCTGGGCAACCTGATCGCGCACCCGGACGGCGTGAGCGACGACGGACTGATGCGGATGCTGCTCACCGCGCGTTCCCGGGGCGAGCTCGCCGAGGCCGAACTCAACTCGCTGCTCTTCCAGTTGTTCTTCGCCGGGCACGAGAGCACCAGCTATTTCATCGCGAACGCCATCGCCACGCTGCTCGCCCACCCCGGTCAGTGGGCGCTGTTGCGCGAGGACGGCTCCCTGATCGACGGCGCCGTCGAGGAACTCCTGCGCTACGAGGGGTCGGTCAAGTCGGCCACGTGGCGTTTCCCCACCGAGCCCGTCGAGGTGGAAGGCGTGCGGATACCGGTGGGCGAGCCGGTGCTGATGCTCTTCGCCGCCGCGAACCGCGATCCGGAACACGTCCGCGACCCCGACCGGCTCGACATCGCGCGCCCCG
Organism: Streptomyces sp. NPDC002537; assembly: GCF_053594975.1. Lineage (NCBI taxonomy): Bacteria > Bacillati > Actinomycetota > Actinomycetes > Kitasatosporales > Streptomycetaceae > Streptomyces > Streptomyces sp. NPDC002537. The sequence continues at coordinate 31,758 of NZ_JBSFWT010000055.1, read as the reverse complement.
CCTCGCCGCACCTGTCCTTCGGCCACGGCGCGCACCACTGCCTCGGGCACTCCCTGGGCCGGATGGAAGCCCGCACCGCGCTCGCGTGCCTGATCGCCCGCTACCCGGACCTCCGCCTCGACACCCCGCACGGGGAGCTGTCCTGGCGCGCCAACATCGTGATGCGCGGCATGCGCAGCCTCCCCGTGACGCTGGCCGCCCGCTGAACCGGTACGTCAGGTACGTCGCCCGCTGCCCCGGATTCGAGGCCCCATGGACACGCACAGCGCTCCGCGGCTCTTCCCCGACTGGATGCCGCCCCACCTCCGCCTGATGCACCTGGTCGCCGCGAAGTGGACGACCCAGCCCCTGCTCGCCCTGGCCCGCCTGAACGTGGCCGAGCTGCTGGCCGGCGGGCCCCGTACGGTCGAGGACCTCGCCGCGGCCTGCGGCGTACGGCCCGACCCGCTGCGGCGCTGCCTGCGCGCCACCGCCGCTGTCGGCGTCTTCACCGAACTCGACGACGGCGCCTTCGCCTTGAGCCCCATGGCGGAGCACCTGCGTCCGGGCGTCGGGCTGTCGCTGCGCGACCTGGCGCTCTTCCTGGGCGACGCGTCCACCACGCGCTCTTTCGACCGCATCATGGACGTCCTGCGCACCGGAGAGCCCGGCTTCGAGGACGCCAACGGCGCACCCCTGTTCACGTACTTGGAAGGCGACCCCGAGCTCCGGGCGAGCTATCAGGGAGCGTGGGCGCCGCTCACCGAGGGCGTCGCGCAGGCCCTGCTGAAGGCCGTGGACTTCGGCGCCTTCGGGACGATCGCCGATCTCGGCGGGGGCACCGGAACCCTGCTGCGCGCCGTTCTGCGGGCCTGCCCCGCCGCGAGGGGAATCCTGCTGGACCGCCGCGAGGTGATCCGCCACGCGCACCCCGACCTCATGGGCGGCCCGCTGGCGCCCCGCGTGGAACTGGCCGCCGGTTCCCTGCCGGGCGACGTGCCGCGGCACGCGGACGCGTACATCATCAAGAACACGCTGCACTGCCTCGACGAGGAGACCGTGCGGGAGACGCTGCGCGGAGTCCGCGCGGCCGTCGGCGACAGGTCCGGCGCCAGGCTGTTCCTCATCGAGTCCATGGTCACGCCGGGCAACGGTTACGACTGGGGGCGGTTCGTGGACATCGAGGTGATGGTCAACTGCGGCGGCCGGGTGCACACGCGTGACGAATGGGAGCGCCTGCTCCCGTCGTGCGGCTTCACCCTCGAATCGGTCGACAGCCTCCTGCCGCCCCAGTGGCTGCTCACCGCCCGGCCGCGGTGACCACCGGGGGCGGGCGGTGAGCAGCCACTGGGCGTCGCCTCACCCCGCCACGCGCTCCCCGTGCAGCCACGCCACCTTGTCGTAGAGGTCGTCCGCGGAGAGGGCGGCCATCATCGCGTTGCGGGCCTGGGCCTCGGGGCCCGAGGGGTGGTAGAGCTGGACGCCCATCTCCCGGGCGACCAGCTGGGTCCTGGCCGTGCGGCCGCGGCGCTCGGCGCTGTACTTCTCCAGGCGCTGGACGGTGTCCTCCGCGGGGGCGTCGAGGAGGGAGCCGATCACCACGGCGTCCTCCAGCGCCATGCACGCGCCCTGGGCGGCGTACTGGAGCATCGGGTGCGCGGCGTCGCCCAGCAGGGCCACGCGGCCGTCCGTCCAGGTGTCGACCGGGTCCCGGTCGCACAGCACCCATTCCTTCCAGTCCGTGCCCAGCTCCAGGAGCCGGCGGGCCGTCTCGCCCAGTTCCGGGAACCGGCCGAGCACGTGGGCGCGTTCGGCCGGGCGTCCCACGACCGCGTCGCGCGCGCCGTCGTCGCGGGTGGCCGCCAGGTTCAGGTGCGTACCGCCCGCGATGGGGTAGTGCACGAAGTGCCACTTGGGGCCGGCCCACAGCGTGACCGTGTTCCAGCGCAGCTCCTCCGGGACCAGCTCCATCGGGATCACGGAGCGGTAGATCGTGTGACCGGACACCCGCGGCTCCCCGTCGCCGACGAGCTGCCGCCGGATCGCGGAGCGGATGCCGTCGGCGCCGATCAGGGCCGTACCGGTGAAGTGGCGGCCGGTGTCGGTGACGGCGGTGACGCCGTCCGCGTCCTGTTCGTACGAGGCGACGGCGAAGCCCGCGGCCAGCGTGATGGCGGGTGCGGCGCGGCAGGCGTCGAGGAGGGCCTGGTAGAGGTCGCCGCGGTGCACGACGGCGTACGGGTTGCCGAAGCGCTCGCGGTAGCCGCCGGTGAGCGGCATGACGGCGATGCGCTCGTCGGTGGTGCCGTCCATGAGACGCAACTCGTCGATGTGCACGGCGCGTTCCCGCACCTCGTCGCCGACGCCGAGGCGGTTCAGGGCGTGGAAGGCGTTCGGGCCCAGCTGGATGCCCGCGCCCAACTCGCTGAACTCGTCGCGGCGTTCGAGGACGGTGATGTGGTGGCCGCTGTTGTTCCGCGCGATGCCGAGGGCCGCCGCGAGGCCGCCGATGCCACCGCCGGCGATGAGGATCTCCGCCATCTTTCTTCCTTCGTTGCTCGGGGATCGGGATGTGTGCTGCTCGGGCCTCGCGGCCTCAGGCGCCGGACGTGTCCGTGGCGGGCACGGTGTGGCCGGGGAAGAGGCGGTGGAGCTCGGTGTGGAAGCCGGGGAAGGTCTTGCCCACGCAGGCGGGGTCGTCGAGGGTGATGCCGGGTACGCGCAGGCCGAGGACGGAGAAGGCCATGCCGATCCGGTGGTCGCGGTAGCAGGCGATCCGGGTGCCGACGGGTTCGGCCGGCTCGATGGTGATCCGGTCCTGGCCGACCTCGGTGCGCACGCCCAGGGCGCCCAGATTGCGGGCGACGGCGGCGATGCGGTCCGACTCCTTGAGGCGGGCGTGGGCGATGCCGCGGATGGTGATGGGGGCGTCGGCGAGCGGTGCGATCGCGGCGAGCGTCATAAAGGTGTCGGAGATCTCGCCCATGTCGACGCAGAAGCCGCCGCGCAGCCTGCCGGTGCCGGTGACCGTGGTCGCCCGCTCGCCGATGTCGACCCGCGCGCCGGTTTTGCGCAGGACGTCCACGAAGCGGAGGTCGCCCTGGAGGCTGTCGCGGCCGAGGCCGGGCACGGTCACGGCGGTGCCGGTCACCGCGGCCGCGGCGAAGACGTACGAGGCGGTGGAGGCGTCCGGTTCGACGGCCATGTCGATGGCGTTGTAGTCGCCGGGGTCGATCCGGATGGTCCCGTCGGCGTCCTCGGCTACCTTCGCGCCGAAGCGGCGCATCAGGGCGAGCGTCATGTCGATGTACGGGCGGCTGACGAGCTCGCGGGCCGAGAGGGTCAGCGGGGTGTGCATCAGGGGGGCCGACATCATCAGGCCGGTCAGGTACTGGCTGCTCAGCGAGGAGTCGAGGCTGATCCGGCCGCCGTACAGGCCGTCGGACTCCACCACCAGCGGCAGCCCGCCCTCGGGCGCCGTGCGCACCTTGGCGCCCAGCTCCACCAGGGAGTCGGTCAGCGGCCACAGCGGGCGGGCGCGCAGCTGGTCGGTGCCGTCGAAGGTGAATTCGCCGGAGCCGGTGCCGGCGAAGGGCGGCAGGAAGCGGGCCGCCGTCCCGGCGTCGGCGCACCAGATGCGAGCGCTGCCCACGGGGCCCCTGCCGTTGCCGGTCACCTCCCACACCTCGTCGTCCGGGCCGGCCGTGACGCGGAAGCCGAGCGCGGACAGCGCCGTACGGAACGCGAGCGTGTCCTCGCTGACGAGCGGGGCCCGCAGCCGGGTGGTGCCGACGGCGGCCGCCGCGAGCAGCAGGGCGCGGTTGGTGATGCTCTTCGAGCCGGGGATGCGGGCCGTCAGGGGAGAGTGCGGTAGGTGAGTCGTGACGCTGGTCGTCATGACCGTCCTTCGTCGAGTGCCGGTGACAGCGCGTCGAGCAGCGATCGCCACGACGCGTGGGTTTTCTTGAGGCCCTCTTCTTCGAGTGCCGAGGCGACGTCCGCGAAGCCGATACCGAACGACTTCAGGTAGTCGAGCTTCTTGCGGGAGGCATCGTAGGAGTGCCGGGTCCAGGTGCGGGGGACGACCGCGCCGTGCGCGGCCACCGCCCGTAGGGTGGCCTCGGGCATGGTGTGCGCCGTGCCCGGAACGGCCAGTTCCGTGACCTGGCGGGTGGCGCGCGGGCCGGGCTCGGGCACGATGTCCGAGGCCCACAGCAGCCGCTGCGGACGGGCGCCGTGCGCGGCGAGGCGCTGCCAGCGCGGTGTGGTCAGGAGCGCGGTGAAGCGCTCGTGCGCCAGCCGTGCGACGGCGAGCGCGGCGGTGCCGCGCAGCGCCTTCGCCTCCGAGGCGCCGATGCCCGCGCGGTCGAGGAGGGTGTCGACGGCCGCGTCGATCCGGCCGAGGGGGAAGGACGCGGCGGAGGCGATCGGGCCGAGGGCGCGGCCCGCCGCCAGGGCCTGCTCCAGCCCGGTCAGGTGGGCTTCCCGCACCTGGTCGTAGCGCTCGGGTGAGAAGAGCAGGGTGACATTGACGCCGATGCCTTCGGCCAGGCAGGCGGTGACGGCGGTCAGGCCCTCGTCGGTGGCGGGGATCTCGACCGTCACATTGGCCCGGCCGACCGCGTGGACGATGTCGCGGGCCTGCCGGACGGTGGCCGCGGCGTCGCGGGCGAGCCCGGCGTCGAGCGCGACGGACACGTGTCCGTCGGCGCCGTCGGTCTCCCGGTGGACGCGAGCCAGGGCGTCGCAGGCCAGCCGGGCGTCCTCGACGGTCAGTGCGCGTACGGCCGCGTCGGCGGTGGCTCCCCGCGCGGCCAGGGCCCGCAGCCGGCCGTCGTACGCCCCGCTGTCCGCGAGGGACGCGGCCAGGGCGGCGGGGTCGGAGGTGACGCCGGTGACGTGCTGGTCGCGGACGAGCGCGGCCAGGCCGCCGTCGGCCGGCCGGGTGCGGTCGAGGCCGGTGAGCCGGACGGAGACGCCGGAGGCGGCCAGGCGGCGCAGGTTGTGGCCGTTCACGCGGAGGCCCGGTGGAACTCGCCGGTGCTCGCGGGGAGTCGGCCGTTTCCGAGGCGCGGCAGGTTCTCCATGTGATCGTGACCGGCGGAGAACCTGCCGCGATCGGTGGCGGCCCGCCGGGGGAGTACGGGCCGCCGGTCCGGGTCGCTCCCCATGAACGGCATCGTGCTTCTCCTGATTCGTTGCGCACGGCATTCGTCGCGCACGGCGGGCGGTCGGTGCCGCCGTCGGTGCTGCCGGAATGTGCTGATGCGACATTGGCCGCCTGACGGCTCCGGCTTCAACCGATTCGGTGCGACTTCGTCAGGAACCGTTTACGCGGCCGTGCTGGCGACGGCCCCGGCCATGAAGACTCCCGCGCCCGGGGGCCGAAAGGTGCGTTTCGACGACGGGCGCCGAAAGCGTGGCCGCGGTGTCACGCACCGTCTAGGAACAGTGCGTGAAAGCGGCGGGGCCGACACGACCGGCGTGTGCGCGGGTCACGCCGACGCCGCCAGGACGCCCTCGTGGAGCATGACGAGGCGGGTCAGCGCGACACGGCCGGATATCTGGAGCTTGCCGAAGATGTGCCGCAGGTGGGTGTCGACGGTGTGCGGGGAGATGCTGAGCACGGCCGCGGCGGCCCGGTTGGTCAGACCGTCGGCGACCAGCCGGGCCACGCGCAATTCGGCGGGAGTGAGGCTCGCCCATCCGGAATTCGACACTGCTGCGGGCATGGCGAAGTTCTCCTCGGTCGGTCCGCTCGTCGGCGGGAATCGCCGCTTGCGGTTCCGACTGTGCAGGGCCGTGAAAAGGGCCCGCAACGCGGAAGGCGCCACTTCGTCAGGTGGAGCGGCCGTCAGCCCTTGGCGAGCCGGGGGAAGAGCGCCAGCGCGTTGTCACGGCCGATGGCCGTGCGCTGCTGCTCGTTCCAGCCCTGATAGGTCCGGAATCCGGTGACGTTCTCGGTGGTGTGCTCGGCGGGCATGAAGGGATAGTCGCTGCCGAAGAGGATCTTGTCCGGAGCGGCGAGTTCCGTGAGCGCGGGCAGCGCGAATTCATTGGCCGACATGGCGATGTCGTAGTAGATGCCGCGCAGCGAGGCGATCACATCGGCGGGGGCGCGCTCGGTGAGGTATTTGCCGATGGTGGGCCCGTACGTGAGCCGCTTGGCGAGGAAGGGCAGGGTGCCGCCCGCGTGCGAGACGATCAGCTTCAGGTGCGGCAGCCGCTCCAGTACGCCGTTGAAGAGCAGGTTGACCACGGTGCGGGTGGTCTCGAAGGTGAAGTCGTAGAGCGACGCCGGCAGGCCGAAGGTGGCCAGGTCCTGGGCCGGCGGGGCGGCCGGGTGGACGTGCAGCGGCAGTCCGCGGTCGGCGATCTCCGCGAGCAGCGGCTCGAACTCGGGGTCGCCGAGGTAGCGGTTGCCGTAGCTGGTGAGCATGCCGACGCCGTCCAGCCCCAGCTCGTCGATCGCGTAGGCCAGCTCGTCCTTCGCGGCGGCGACGTCGGGCATCGGGAGGATCGCGAACGCGCCGAAACGGGTGGGGTGTTCGGCGATGAGCGAGGCGTAGAACTCGTTGACCTCGCGGGCCATGCGGACGCGGTCCTCGCCCTGCAGGAAGCTGACGCCGGGGGCGGTGACGGACAGGACGGACGCGGCGATGCCGTGCCGGTCCATGAGCTCCAGGCTGGCGTCGGGGGTCCAGGTGGGGTAGTCGACGCCCGGGATGGCGACGCTGTCGCCGAGCGCCTCCCGGTAGGTCGGCGGAATCGCGTGGTGGTGGACGTCGATCAGACCGGACGGGTTGTTCATGGGGATCTCCGTAGTCAGTCTTCGGGTCGAGCTGTTACCGCTGGTCGGCGGTGGCGGGAGGCAGGGCGTCGAGCTCGACGCCGAACCACGTCCGGTACGCGGCGAACACCGCCGCGTCGTCCGCCAGTTCCTCCTGGACGCGGTGTCCGTGCTCCGTGCGGGTGAGGGTGCGGCCGCTGAGGGTGACCCGGCCGGTGGTGGTGGGCAGCGAACACACCTGCCGGGCGAGGAAGGGGGACTGCGGCGCGCTGCGGAACCACCACACGGTGGGCGCGAAGTCCGCGAGCTCGCGCGCCCGGGTCTCCAGCCGGTACTGGAGCTCGCCGTCGCGCAGCAGGTCCAGGTCCCCGTGGGGCGCCTGTACGAGCTGGAACACGCCTTGCGCGTCGGGCTGTTCGGCGCGGACGGCCAGGCGCAGCGGGTGCCGGAAGCCGCGGCCGTAGCCGACGTCGACGAGCCAGGGCTCCGGGGTGTCCTCGGTCGTCACGCGGAGGGTCAGGTGCCCGAGCAGCGGTCCGAGTTCGCCGTCCTCCAGCACCCGCCCGGCGAGCAGCTCCACCCCGAACCCCAGGGCGCGCAGCAACTCGTAGAAGGCGCCGTTGAGTTCGTAGCAGCAGCCGCCGCGCTCCCGTCCGACGATCTTCTCCAGGGCCGGTGCCCCGAGCCCGATCGGCGTGCTCGGCCGGCCGAAGGCGAAGTCGACGTTCTCGAACGGGACGGTCAGGACGTGGCGCTCGTGGAGTTCGCGCAGGGCGGCGGAGTCGGGGCGCTCGGGGGCCTTGGCGCCGATGCGGCGGAGGTAGGAGTCCACTTCCTCGGTGCTCAGGTCGCGCGGGGCCACCGGTTCTGCGGGGGTGTTCTCAGACATGTCGTCGGCGCTCTCAGACATATTCGGCGGCGTATCGGGCGACGATGCGTGCGGCCTTTTCCACGTCCTCGGCGTATTGCGACGCCTCCGGTGCCGGGCGGCCGTCGTCGGCGGAGACGCCCAGCTCCTTGAAGAAGTGCTCGAAACCGCCGGGAGTGAAGATGATCAGCATTTTGCAGGGGGCGTCGCTGACGTTCTTGAAAGCGTGCACCTTGCCGCGCGGGACGAAGATGAAGGCGCCGGCCCCGACGGTCTGCGAGAGTTTCTCGTTGGAGATCTCCAGCTCGCCCTCGATGAGGTAGAACGCCTCGTCGGAGTCGTGGTGGATGTGCAGCGGAGGCCCGCCGCCCGGCGGCACGAGGGCCTCGATCAGCCCCAGCGATCCGTGGGTGTTCTCCGCGTCCGCCTTGATCGTGTAGTGGTCGCCGAAGACCCAGCGCTTCGGCCCCGCCTGCGGCGGGATGTAGACGATGTCCTCGGACTCCTCGAAGCTCACGTGTGCTCCCTCTTCCTTCCTGCCAGGGCTCCTACTCCACGTCGTGCGGCCGTGTTTGGCATCACGTGATCCCGTGATTTCCGTGCACCACACCCGTGAATACGGGATGGCAGCGGCGAGCGGGGCGGTCAGGGTGGTAGCGCACGGCGCGCGGCGCCGGTGCGACAACGCACGAGGAATGGATGGGAACATGACCGCTCGATTCGCAGGCAAGGTCGCACTCGTCACCGGTGGCGGTTCCGGCATAGGCCGCGCCACCGCCCTGGCCTTCGCCCGGGAGGGCGCCACCGTGGTGGTCGCCGGGCGGACCGCGGGGAACCTGGCGGAGACGGTGCGGCTGATCGAGGAGGCGGGCGGCAGCGGCAGCGCCGTCACGGCCGACATCGCCGTCGCCGCGGACGTGGAGCGCATGGTCGCCACCGTCGTCGAGCGGCACGGCGCCCTCGACATCGCGGTGAACAACGCGGGTCACCTCCCCGAGCCCGCGGAGCTGGCCGACCTCGACGAGGAGACGCTGGTGCGGACCCTGGGCATCAACGTCGTCGGTACCTGGCTGTCGATGAAGCACGAGGTGCGGCACATGCGGACCGCCGGCGGCGGGGTCATCGTGAACGTCGGGTCGGTGGTGGGCGCGCACCTGACCCTGCCGGGCGCCGGGGCGTACGGGGCGAGCAAGGCCGCCGTCGCCGCGCTGGGCCGCAGCGCGGCCCGTGAGTACGCGGCCGACGGCATCCGGGTCAACACGCTCAGCCCCTCCTCGATGGACACCCCGATGTCCCTGCTGGAGGGCGAGACGGAGGCCGAACGCACCGAGCGCGCCAAGGGGATGTTCCCGCTCGGCCGCATCGGCAGCGTCGAGGAGGGCGCGGGGGCGGTGCTGTGGCTGGCCTCCGAGGAGTCCGGCTTCGCGCTCGGCCACGACCTCGTCATCGACGGCGGCATCACCGCCTGACGTACCGCGCGCTTCCCGTCACGTACGTGTGCCCCGGTCCCGCGCTGCGGGAAACCGGGGCACACGTACGCAGAGGCGGCCTGTTCGGGGGTGTCAGGCGTCGGCCCCTGCGAGCTCCTGCCGCGGTTCCGGCGCGGCGGCCGTCGTGCTGTCCGTGCGGCGCTGGAGCGCGCCCGCCCACAGCGTGCCCAGGAGGCCGAGCGCGGCGAGGCCGGCACCGACCCACGCCACGGACTCGTAACCCCAGTCGGCGCTGATGGCCAGGCCGCCCAGGAGCGGCGCCAGGGTGTTGCCCACGTTGAAGGCGGAGGTGTTGGTGGCGCCGACGAGGGTCGGGGCGCCGGGTGCGACGGTGAAGACGCGGGACTGCAGGATCGGGTTGGTGACGTAGCCGGCCAGGCCCAGGACGAAGACCGCCACGACCGTGACGACCACGTTCTGCGCCGTCAGCGCGATCACGACGGAGGCGACGATCAGGGCGCCGAGGCCGAGGGAGAGGGTGCGGATCGGGTGCGACTCGGCGACGCGGCCGCCGATGGTCATGCCGATCAGTCCGCCGACGCCGAACAGCGCCAGGATGGCCGGGACCCAGCCCTCGGAGAGGCCGGTCACGTCGGTGAGCACCGAGGCGAGGTAGCTGAAGGTGACGATGACGGCGCCGAAGGCGAAGGCCGTGATGGCGTAGGAGAGCCACAGCTGCGGCCGGGCCATGGCGCGCAGTTCGGACTTGACCGTACGGGTCTCCTCCTTGGTGCCCTTGCCGCCGGGGATGGCGAACACCGAGCAGAGGAGGCTCCCGAGGGTGAGGGCGGCCACGGCCCAGAAGGCCGCGCGCCAGCCCGCGAACTGGCTCAGGACGGTGCCGGCCGGGACGCCCACGATGGTGGCGAGGGTGAGTCCGCTGGCGACGACCGCGACGGCCTTGCCCTTGGCGCTCAGCGGGACCATGCTCACGGCCGTGGCCACGGCGACGCCCCAGTACCCGGCGTAGGCCAGTGCGCTCACGATGCGGGTGGCGAACAGCACTCCGTAGCCGGGCGCGACGGCGCCGACCACGTGGGCGGCGATGAAGACGGCCTGGAGCGCGACCAGCGCGGTGCGGCGCGGCCAGCTCAGGGTGGCGACGGCCAGCAGGGGCGCGCCGACGACCATGCCGATGGCGAAGGCGGAGATGAGCAGGCCGGCGTCGGGGATGGAGACGCCCAGGTCGTCGGCCATGTTGGGCAGCAGGCCGGAGAGCATGAACTCCGAGGTGCCCTGCGTGAAGATGCCGAGTCCGAGGATGTAGACGGCGAGCGGCATCTTCCCGGCCCGCCCTGGATCAGTGGTTTTCGGGTCGAGTGCCATGGAGGGTCTCCAGTGCTTCGGGGATCGGTGGTTTCTGAGTCGGGTTCATGAACCGGACGTACGGCGCCCTCGACTCCACGATCAGGACGCTAGCACATTTTGAAGCGAGTGCTTCAAAATGTAGGAAGCGCGAGAGGGGAAAAACTGGAAGTGTTCAACTGCCGGAGCAGCAGCGCGGTCTGTGCGCGCTGCCGCCCGTGCGGGCCGGAAATCCGGAAGCCCAGGATCCGTTCGATCCGGGTGACGCGCTGCGCGACGGAACTGTGGTGCCGGTAGAGGAGTTGGGCCGCGGCCCGGACCGAGGGGGTGCGGCACACCGCGTCCAGGGTGGCGAGGTCCTCGCCGCACAGCCCGGCGAGGGCCGCGGTGTCGGGGTGCGCGAGGGCGGTGTCCCTGGGGATGTCCGCGAGCAGGGCGAGCGTGCCCAGCCCGGTGGCGTCCACCGCCTTCGGCCAGGTGGGGCCGAGGCCCGCGAACCGTGCCGCGCGCCGCGCCTGGGCCCAGGAGTCCGGCAGTTGGGCCGCCGTGCCCGCCGGGCCCGTCCCGACCGCCACACCGTCCGGCAGGCCGGCCGTCGCCCCCTCCGGCAGTACCGGGCTCCCGGGCCGGGCGTCGGCGGGAGCGGGGAGCAGGATCGCCCCGACGGTGGACCACAGGGCGCCGAACGGGGCCGGCCGGCCGAGCCGCGGGTGGGCCACGCTCAGTGCCCGCGCGCAGGAACCCAGCGCCCTCCGCATGACGGCGGCGTCCGGCGCCACGACGGCGACGGCGCGCAGCGGTTCGTCCGGGTGCAGGCCCAGCAGGTGCAGGGCCCGCGACCGCTCCGCCTCGGCGCCCCGCGTGGAGAGCGCGACCTGCACCAGCGCCGGATCGCCCCACTGCGGGGCATGCGCCGGGCCGGGGACGGCACCGGAGCGCTCGAAGGCCAAGGACGCGGCGAGCGCCAGCCGTTCGAGCACCAGCCCGTCGAGCGACCAGGCGCACCCGGTCCGCTCCAGCCAGACCTCGCCCACCGTCTGCCCGTCGACGACGACCGCGCGGCTGTCCGCCGGCGCCGCCTCGTCGGGCGGCAGCGCGCGGGCGTCGGGGTCGTAGCGGTGCACCGCCGCGCGGCGGTGGTCCGCCGTGCCGGCCGGGCACTCCGCGAGCAGGGCGGTGGCCCGGGCCAGGGCGTCGGGATCCGAGTGGTTCTCCACCAGCCGGTCGAAGTAGGAGATGACACGCAAGGCACCCGCCGCGGCCGGGTCGAGATGCGACAGGCGCAGACCGTACATTCCTGGAGACTAGGCAGCCCGTCCGGGCCGCCCCGCACGACGAGGGCGAACTCTGTCAGGTTGCCCGACAGATGGCGGGTGGAAGGCCTCAGCCGCCGACAGCGGGCGGTAGTTGATTTCCCCGGCCCGACGGGAGGGTGGTCGCATGAGCGAAACCTCTCCGGCCGGATCGAGCCCGCGCCCGGACTACCACCCCGAACTCGCCCCGCTCGTCGAGGAGAGCCCGTACCTCGACGTCACCGACCCGCCTGTCGCCCGCCGCACCCTGAAGGGGCTCGAGGCGCAGTGGCCCCCGGTCGACACGAGCCGGATCACCGTCACCGAGCGCGACGTCCCCGGACCCGACGGGGCCCCCGACGTCACCGTGCGCATCTACACCCCCAAGACCCCGGGACCGCACGGCGGTCTGCTGTGGATCCACGGCGGCGGCTTCGTCATGGGCGACCTGGAGACCGAGCACCAGCACTGTGCGAGCTTCGCGTCCGACGGCGGATGCGTCGTGGTCAGCGTCCAGTACCGCCTCGCGCCCGAGAACCCCTTCCCGGCGGGCGTGGAGGACTGCTACGCGGCCCTGGAGTGGATGGCGAAGAACACCGCCGAACTCGGCATCGACCCGGACCGGATGGGAGTCGCGGGATGCAGCGCCGGTGGCGCGCTCGCCGCCGCGCTCACGCTGATGGCCCGCGACCGCGGCGGCCCGCGGCTCGTGTTCCAGCTGCTCACGTTCCCCGTGATCGACGACCGGATGGACACCCCGTCCGCCCGGCGCTTCCAGGACACCCCGGTCTGGTCCACGCCGCACTCCCGGGCGTCGTGGCGGCACTACCTCGGCGAGGGGTACGAGCAGCGCGAGACCTCGCCCTACGCGGCACCCGGCCGGGCCACCGACCTGTCGGGGCTGCCTCCGGCGCACATCATCACCGCCGAGTACGACCCGCTGCGCGACGAGGGCATCCGCTACGGACTGCGCCTCCTGGAAGCGGGCGTCTCCACCGGGATCCACCAGTGGGCCGGGACCTTCCACATCTTCGACGCCTACGGCACCGAGCTGAGCGAGCGCGCGGCGGCGGAGCGGACCCGTGTGGTGAAGGAGGCGCTGGGCTCCTGAGGCGGCGGGGCGACGCCCGGCGAGGCCCCTGCCTGGGGTTTTTGGACGATCGCTTCAAAACCTTTAGTGTGCTGATTATGGCGAGGCCGAGGAAGTTCGACGAGACCCGCGTCATCGGCGCGGCGATGGACGCGTTCTGGCGCCGCGGCTACGAGGCGACCTCCACCCGTGACCTGAGCGAGGGCACCGGGCTGGGCCCGTCGAGTCTGTACAACACGTTCGGCGACAAGAGGCAGCTGTATCTGCGCGCCCTGCGCCGGTACTACGAGACGGCCACCCATGCGCAGATCGGGATCCTCGAACGGCCGGGGCCGGTCAAGGACCGGCTGCGCGAGCTGATGCTCCACGACGTCGATGTCGACGTCGACCCCTCCGGCACCGGGCGCCCCGTCGGCTGCTTCGCGATCAACGCGGCCATCGAGATGGCCAGTTCGGATCCGGACGTCAAGGAGCAGGTGCACCGCCACTTCGCCCGGGTGGAGGAGGCGCTCCGCGACGCGGTCGCGCGCGGCCAGCGGGCCGGCGAGATCCGCACCGACCGCGACGCGGCGAGCCTGGCGCGCCAGGTGCTGAGCACGTACTACGGCCTGCACGTCCTCAGCAGGGCCCACGACGACCGGCAGGTGCTCGCGGACGTCGTGGAAGGCGCGCTCGCCACGCTCTGAGCGCACGCACGACACAGCGGCCGGTGCCTTCAGGCACCGGCCGCCACGCGTTCACCGCCGCTCCGCCGCTACGCGAACGCCAGCCCCCGCCCCGCCAGCGCCGCGACCTCGTACAGGCCCTCCGTCGTCGCCTCCACGTCGAAGGACGAGCGGTGCGCCGGCGGGTAGCCGATCAGTTCGCCCGCCTTGGTCGGCAGGGGCCGCTCCGCCGCCTCGGCCGACTCCCACACGAAGACGGCCCCCCAGCGCTCGGCCGGGCCCTCGGTGTCGGAGATCCACAGCTTCAGGCGCAGTCCGGGCACCTGGGCCCAGCGGTCCACGGCCTCGTCGCGGAGGAATCCCCGCAGCGAGGCGACGGTCTGCCGCGACTCGCTCAGATCCCACCAGACGACCACGACGCGCATGTCCGGATCAACTCCTCGAGCAGCCCACCGACGATGCGGACACCGTCCTCGGTCAGTACGGACTCGGCGTGGAACTGCACCGACGCGAAGCCGGGCCCGCGCAGCGCGTGCACTTCGCCGGTCGAGACCTCCCGGCTGACCTCCACGACGGAGCCGTCGGGGGTCACGACCTTGTCCTCGTCGCTGCGGGCGGCGAACGTGTTGTAGAAACCCACCCGTTCGCGTCGGCCGAACAGGTCGATCTCGCGCTGCACCCCCTGGTTGGGGGTCTCCCTGCGCACCAGGTCGAGGCCGAGCAGGGTGGACAGCACCTGGTGGCTGAGGCAGACGGCGAGGAAGGGCCGCTGCCCGGCCAGCAGCGCGGTGATCGTCTCCCGCAGATGGGCGATCTTGGGGTCCGCGGTGTCGCGCGGGTCGCCGGGGCCGGGGCCCATGACGACGAGGTCGTAGCCCTCGGTGGAGTACGGCTCGTCGAAGCGGCGTACGGTCACCGACAGCCCCGTGGAACGGAGTTGATGGGCGATCATCGAGGTGAAGGTGTCCTCGGCGTCGACCACCAGCACCTCGCGGCCGGCCAGCGCGGGCACGGGCCGGGACCGGGCGTCGTTCTCCCGGAGCCAGAAGCCCGCGATGTGGTCGTTGCGGGACGCGAGCGCGGCGCGCACGCTCGGGTGCCCGCCGAAGCCCTCCGGCCGGTCCGTGCCCAGGGCCGCGAGCAGCCCGGCGGCCTTGGCCCGGGTCTCCACGGCCTCGGACGCCGGGTCGGAGTGCCGCACGAGCGTCGCGCCCACCCCGATCCGCAGCCGCCCGCTGCCGTCGATGTCGGCGGTACGGATGAGGATCGAGGAGTCCAGGGTGCGCCCGCCGCGCTCGTCCCGGCCGATGAGGGCCAGCACGCCGCTGTAGTAGCCGCGGCCTTCCGGCTCGTAGCGGCTGATCACCCGGCACGCGCTCTCCAGCGGGCTGCCGGTGACGGTGGGGGCGAAGAGCGTCTCGCGCAGGATCTCCCGCACATCGTGGGACGTGCGCCCCTCGATGAAGTACTCGGTGTGCGCGAGGCGGGCCATCTCCTTGAGGTACGGGCCCACCACCCGCCCGCCGTCCGCGCAGATCCGGGCCATCATCTTCAGCTCTTCGTCGACGACCATGTAGAGCTCGTCGGCTTCCTTGCGGTCCGCGAGGAAGTCCATCACCCCCGGCAGGGTCGGGCCGGACGCCGGATAGCGGTACGTCCCGCTGATCGGGTTCATCACCGCCGTGCCGTCGAAGAGGCTGACGTGCCGCTCGGGGCTGGCGCCCACCAGCGTGCGCCCGCCGGTGTGGACCAGGTGGATCCAGTAGGCGCCCGCCTCCTTCGCCAGCAGGCGGCGGAAGAAGGAGAGCGCGCTGTGCAAGGTGTAGCCGGTGATGTCGGCGACGTAGGACCGCTTGAGGACGAAGTTCGCGCCCGCGCCCGTGCCGATCTCCTCGGCGATGATCGTGCGGGCGGTGTCCGCGTACTGCTCGTCGTCCAGGTCGAAGTGGCCGCCGGCCAGCTCCGTCGGCACGTTCGGCAGGCGGCGCAGCGCCTCGTCCACCGGGACGGTCTCCTGGTGCGTGACGGTCATCGCGATCAGCGGCTCGCCGTCGTCGGGGGCGGCGAAGCCGCGCTCGGCGATCTGCCGGTACGGGACGACCGCCAGCACCTCGTGGCGGGGCGCGCCGGCGGGGCCGGGCGCTTCGGACACGGGCAGGTCGGCGAGCCCGCCCACCGCCACCGCGTCGCCGACGATCACGTCCAGGACGTCGGCGCCCGCCGCCTCGGGGCGGTACAACAGGGCGAAGGAGGGCGGCTGTTCGGCGAGTATCCGCGCCAGCAGGTCGGTTTCCATGGGGGCTCCTTCCGTGGTCACAGTGCTGCCCGTGCCTGCTGGAGCTCGGCGAGCACGGTCGCGGTCGTGCTGACGACGGCGCAGCGCCGGGCCGCGTAGTCGAGGGCCAGGCGGTGGTCGGCCGCGCAGAAGTCGGCGACGGCGTCGGCGACCAGGAACGGCTGGATGTCCTGGGTGAAGGCGTCGACGGCGGTGCTGAGCACGCCGATGTGCGCGTAGACCCCGCAGATGACGAGCTGGTCGCGTCCGTTGAAGCGCATGCGCTCCAGGAGTTCGGACTTGAAGAAGGCGCTGTAGCGCCACTTGGTGAACACCCAGTCGCCGGGCGCCGGGGTGAGCGGGTCGACCACGGCCCGGTGCTCGGGGTCGACCCGCATGCCGGGGCCCCAGAAGTCCTTGAGCAGGCCGCGCTGCTCCGGAGTCATGCTGCCCGGCTGCGTCGTGTAGGCCACGGGGATGCCCAGGCGGGCACTGGCCTCGCGCAGCGCGGTGGCGTTGCCGACCAGCTCGCGGCCGGGTGCCTCGTCCGCCGGGAAGGGTTCGAGGAAGTAGCGCTGCATGTCGTGCAGCAGCAGGACGGCGCGGTCCGGGTCCACGGTCCAGGTCGCGGTGTTGTCGGGTATGTCGCCCTCGGTGGGCATCGGGTACGGCTCGATGGCGGGAATCCCCGGCATGGGCTGCCTCGCGTTTCTGTGGTCGTTGCCGGTGTCAGACACCGAGGGCCGCGCCGCCGTCGACGGTGAGGGAGGCCAGGGTGATGTGGGAGGCCTGGTCGGACAGCAGGAAGGCCACGGCCCGCGCGATGTCCTCGGGCTGGGCGACCTTGCCCAGCGGGATGCCCACGCGGTACGCGTCGAGGTCGCCCTTGATCGTGGCCCTGGGCCCGCTCTCGTCGTGCCACATCGAGTTGAGCATCGGGGTGTCGGTCGACCCGGGTCCCACCACGTTGCAGCGGATGCCGTGCCGGGCGACCTCCAGGCCCAGGGACTTGGTGAACATGGCGGCCGCGGCCTTGGACGCCGCGTAGGCCGCCATGTTGGTGCGCGGTGTGCCGGCGGCGTTCGACGCGACGGTCACCACGGCGCCGCGGCCGCGCGGCACCATGCGGTTGACGACGGCGCGGGAGACGTGGAAGACGCCGGTGGTGTTGACCGCGAAGGTGACCGACCAGTCCTCGTCGGAGAGTTCCCTGGCGGCGCCGAGCCGGAGCACCCCGGCGGCGTTGACCAGGTGGTCGATGGGCCCGAGGCGCCGTTCGACCTCGTCGACGACGGCTTCGACGGCGGCGCTCGACGTCACGTCGGCGGGGAACGCGGTGATGTCCAGGCCGTCGGCCGCCGCACGGCCGGCCGATGCCTTCAGACCGTCGGCGTCCCTGTCGACCGCGGCCACCTGCATGCCCTGTCCCGCGAGGACGCGGGCGATCGCCTCACCGATTCCGCCTGCCGCTCCGGTGACGAGCGCGACTTTTCCGTTCACTGCTGAGCCTTTCGTATGCGGCGTGGCGCGGGACATTCCCGCGGGCCGGCGTTCATGCCCGCCAGGCCGCGGCGACCTGTACGGCCTGCCTGGGGTTGAGACGGGGGTCGCAGAAGCTGGTGTACTTGTCGCCGACCTGCTCGAACGCCGTGTCATTGCCGACGCATTCGGTGACGTCGTCCGGGGTCGTCTCCAAATGGAGTCCACCGGGGACGCCGCCGTGTTCGGAAACCGCGAGCTGGAATTCCTCGACCTCGCGCATCACGGTTTCCAGCATGCGGGTCTTCAGGCCGTTGGGGCCGCTGACGGTGTTCCCGTGCATGGGGTCGGTGAGCCAGATGACGGGGTGGCCGGCCGCGTGCACGGCTTCGACCAGCGGCGGCAGCTTCTCCGCCACGTTGTCCGCCCCCATGCGCGCGATGAGCGTCAGGCGGCCGGGCACCCGCTCCGGGTCGAGCTTCTCGCACAGCCGCAGGACCTCGTCGGTGGTCATGCCCGGACCGACCTTGCAGGCCACGGGGTTGACCACCTTGGAGAGCAGGGTGACGTGCGCGCCGTCCACCTGGCGGGTGCGCTCGCCGATCCACGGCCAGTGCGTGGACGTGAGCAGCAGGCGGCCCTCGTCGTCCCTGCGGACCATGGGGAGTTCGTAGTCGAGCAGCAGCGTCTCGTGGCTGGTCCACACCGACGGGCCGATCCGGCGCGGCAGGTCGGAGCCCGTCCACCCCAGGTGCCGCATGGCCTCGCTCGCCGCCTCGTACCCGGCCAGCAGCCGGCGCGGGTCGGGCTGCCGCAGCTCGGGGTCGGGGCTGGGGTCGTTGACCATGTGGCCGCGGTAGACCGGCAGTTCACGGCCGTCGACGAGCTCGGTCGGGTTGGAGCGCGGCTTGCCGAACTGGCCCGCCATCCGGCCCACGCGCAGCACGGGCTTGTGCGCGTTCAGCCGCATCGCGCCGGCCAGCGTGTCGAGCAGCGCGGCCTTGCGGGCGACGTAGCCCGGCGTGCACTCCGCGGGGTCCTCGGCGCAGTCGCCGGACTGCACGACCTGGACCTTCCCGGCCGCCGCCTCCGCGAGCTGGGAACGCAGGATCCGTACGTCCGCCCCGGTCACGAGGGCGGGTTTCTCTTTCAGCTCCGCGTGCGTGCGGGCGAGATCCGGGTGATTCTCCCAAGCCGGCTGCTGCTGTGCCGGAACAGTTCGCAGGAGTGACATATCGCTGTCCACTGAATTCCTCCATGGCGATCGGGCACCGCCCCCCGTAATAAGGGATTTCAGGGAGCGGCGTCCATGGAGTCTGTGACAGCCGGAGCGGGGAGGTGAAGGACGTTATCGCTACTTCGTCAGGTGGTGGGGGGCGGCGTTTTTCCCGTCCCGGAAAGACATTTCGCATTCACCTGGTGGTTGTCAACGCGGGCCGGCTCACTCCATCAAGTCGACGTCGTCGCCGGGGACGATATGACGGAGTGGTCCGCTTCGGCTCGTCGTCGCGGCGGGACTCTGGGACGGTGGTCGCCGTGCCGGCCGCGCGGGGCCCTGGTTCGTACCTCCGCCCGGCCGGAACGCTTGAAGCGAAAACAATCGCAGCGGAGTTGGGGCCGTCCACGCGGCCCGCGCGTGTGGGGCGAACCGGCCGTCGCCGGGGTAAACTGCTCCACTCCGTCCGCATGCGGTGCGCGGCCCGTGGCCAATGTCGCCGGCCGCATGACCGGAGGGCCGCCCATGGTGTTCCATCAGGTGCTACGGCGGGTGGAGTTGTCGGCAGGACGTTCCGGCGTGAACGATACGAGCCATGCGGGAGGCGCTGGTTGAACATGGACCCGTCCCCTGACGAAAGCGGCGAGAGTGACGAGAGCGACGACAGCGGCGTCCTGGGGCAGCTGACCGCGGAAGGCGTCTCCCTGTGGCTGGGCGGCCTGCGCCACGGCCACCTGGTCGACGGCACACTGGCCCGCGTGGTCGCGGAGGGCACGGTGCGCGGCGCCGTGGCGGATCCGCTGCCCGCCGAGGACATCCGCGGGGCCTGCGACGTCCTGCGCGAGGCGTTCACGGCCACGCGCGGGAAGGACGGCTGGGTGTCGGTGAGCGCCGCTCCCGGCCCGGCCCCCGAGGCGGCGCGGTCACTGGCCGAGGCGGTGGACCGGCCCAACGTGCTGATCAGGACCGACGCCACCGACGAGGGCCTGGCCGCCGCCGCCGACTGCCTCGCGCGGGGCATCGGGGTCCACGTCGGCCCGGTCTGCGGCCCCCAGGGGTACGCCGCCGCGGCGGACGCCTATTTCCACGGTCTCGAACGGGCCTCGGGGCAGGGCCATGACCTCGCCGCCGTCGCCGCGGTGGTCCAGGTGGACGTCGACCGCCTCGGCGACCACGTCGACTCCCTGCTCGCGGAGTCGGCCGATCCCGCGGCCGGGGCGCTGCGCGGCACGGCGGCCCTGGCCGTCGCCCGGCTCGTCTACCGTGCCCACGACGAACTGCTCGGCAGCGCCCGCTGGCGCACGCTCGTGGAACACGGCGCCCGCCCGCCCCGCCCGTTGTGGGCCACCGACGCGCGCGGGGCGGCCGGGCTCGTCGGCTGGGGGACGGTGAGCGCGCTGTCGCCCGCGGCCCTGGAGGACCTGGCCCGGCACGGGAGCGCGCACGGTGACACGCTCACCTGCGGGCACCGGGCCGCCGGTCAGGTGGTGGCGGAGCTGGAGAGGCTCGGCATCCCCTTCGACGAGACCGCGCGTTCCCTGGAACGGGAGCCGGCCGCCGTCGCCTGACCGTCCCTGCCGGGGAAGCCGCCACGGGTCAGGGCCAGCAGCGGGGCCGCCTTCACCGCCGTCTCCTCGAACTCCGCCTCCGGGTCGGAGAGGGCGATGACGGCCCCGCCGATGCCGTACCGCACCCGCCCCGGTGTCGCCACGGCGGTGCGGATGACGATGCTCAGGTCGGCGGCCCCGGACAGCGAGAGATAGCCGATCGCGCCCGAGTAGATGCCGCGCGGGCCCGCTTCGAGCCGGTCGATGATCTCCATGGTGCGGACCTTCGGCGCCCCGGTCATCGAACCGCCGGGGAACGCGGCCCGTACGCACTCCACCGCGCTCGCGCCGGGCCGCAGGCGCGCGCGGACCGTGCTGACGAGCTGGTGGACGGTGGCATAGGTCTCGACGTCGAAGAGCCCGGTCACCTCGACGGAGCCCGGTACGGCGCACCGCCCGAGGTCGTTGCGCACCAGGTCGACGATCATCAGGTTCTCGGCCCGGTCCTTCTCGTCCGCGCGCAGGTCCGCGACGAGCGCGGCGTCCTGCTCCGGCGTCGCGCCGCGCGGCCGCGTCCCCTTGATCGGCTTGGACTCGACGACGCCGTCCCGGGAGATCCGCAGGAAGCGCTCGGGCGAGGTGCTCAGCACCGAGAGGGGCCCGAAGCGCAGCAGCGCCCCGAACGGCGCCGGGCTGACGCGGCGCAGGAGGCGGTAGCCCTGCCAGGGGTCGAACTCGCCCGCGGCCTCGGCCATGTTCGTCAGGCACACCTCGTAGCTCTCGCCCGCCGCGATCTCCCGCCCGCACTCGGCGATCAGGTCCAGATACGCCTCGCGGTCGTGGCGCAGCCGCACTCCGGAGAGCGGCGCGGGTGCCTGCGGCGGGGGCGCCCCGGTGCCGGTGAGCGCCGCGAGCGCCCCGGCGGTGGCGGCGAGCCAGGCCCGCGCGGCGCCCTCGTCGCCGTCCTCCGCCAGCG
Source organism: Streptomyces sp. NPDC002537 (assembly GCF_053594975.1). Lineage (NCBI taxonomy): Bacteria > Bacillati > Actinomycetota > Actinomycetes > Kitasatosporales > Streptomycetaceae > Streptomyces > Streptomyces sp. NPDC002537. The sequence continues at coordinate 10,786 of NZ_JBSFWT010000055.1, read as the reverse complement.
CGAGGAGGTGGGCGGTGCCGGTCAGGTGGTCGAGGACCAGGGCGCGGTCGGCGAAGACCATCGCCGCGTCGGGCTCCTCGGAGCGGTGCGCGCGGGTGCCGCCGCACTCCGCCTTCAGCTCGTATCCGAGGTAGCCGACCCAGCCCAGGGCGAAGTCGAAGGGCAGCTCGGGGACGTCGGCGGCGCACTCCCGCAGGTCCGCGTCCAGCCATTCGAGGAACTCGCCGGTGACGACCTGCGTACCGGTGGCCGACCGCACGGAGACGGTGCGGGTGCCGACGTCGGCCGTGGCCACGCGGGCGAGCGGGCCGGAGGCGTCCCCCATGACGGAGAACCTGCCCAGGGGCTGCTCGTGGGTGCTGCTGTCCAGCCAGAAGGCGTGCTCACCGCCGTGGAAGAGCGCCTCGAACGCGGCCTCCTCGTCCCAGCGGACGGGCAGCGGCTCGGCCAGCACCCGCAGCCGCCGGTGCCGTGCAGGGGCCGGGGGCGCGGCCGGGACGCCGGAGAGCCGTACGGGCGCGTGCCGTACCGCCCGGTGCTCGCGGGTCAACGTGCCGAAGTTCGCGAGGAGTTCGTGCCCGTACTCGGTGCGGACGGATTCGGGGTGGAACTGCACGCCCCACATCGGCCGCCGCCGGTGCCGGAGCCCCATGAGGACGCCGTCCGGTGTCCAGGCCGTCGCCTCCAGTTCGTCGGGCAGATCGGTGACCGCGAGCGAGTGGTAGCGCACGACCTCGAACGGCGTGGGCAGCCCCGCGAACAGCCCGGTCCCGTCGTGCAGGACGGGAGAGGTGCGGCCGTGCCGGGGCTCCGGGGCGCGCCGCACCGTGGCGCCGTGCTGGAGGGCGATGCCCTGGTGTCCCAGGCACACCCCGAGCAGGGGCAGGTCGCAGCGGTCCACGAGCTCCCGGCAGATGCCGAAGTCGGCGGCGTGGCCCGGGTTCCCGGGGCCGGGGGAGAGGACGACGTTGTCGAACTCCGCGAGCCGGCCGGTCCGCCAGGAGGGGTCGTCGTTCCGGACGACCACCGGCTCCCGGCCGTTGACCGCGGCCAGGTGGTGGACGAGGTTGTAGGTGAAGGAGTCGTAGTTGTCGATGATCAGTGTGCGCACGATTGCCCCGTACCTCGCGGTGTCCTGACGACGGACACCTCCAACAGCGTGTGCTCGACCGGGACCGTGCCGTCGCGGACGGTCGTGCCGCTCAACTCCCGCAGCTCCCGGCCGCACTCCCGCGCCGCCCGGCGCAGCGCCTCCGCGTCCCCCCGGCTGGAGAAGTGGAGCAGGGCCCGGCCGCCGGGTGCCAGCCGGAGGGGCGCCTGCTCCAGATACCGCCGGTGGGCGGCGTAGCCGGGATCGACGTACGCCCGCTCGTGGACCGAGCGGTAGCGGTAATCCGGCGGCGCGAGGACGAAGTTGGAGTGCCAGTAGACCGTGTCGAAGCGCTCGTCGTCCTCCAGGCCGGCGAAGAGATCGCTGTGCACGGCCCGGACCCGGTCGGCGACGCCGTGCCGCGCGGCGTTCAGCGCCGTGTTCCGCACCGCGTGCGGGTTGATGTCCGAGGCGGTGACCCGGGGGCTGCCGGCCAGGGCCGCGCCGACGGCGATGATGCCGGTGCCGCACCCGATCTCCAGCAGGGAGCCCCGCCACGGCCGCGGCCGCGGCCCGAGCAGCCCCAGCAGGCCCAGGGCGGCGCCGGTCGCCGAGGTGTGCGGTGGCGCGAAGACCTGGTCGAGCAGGTCCCATTCGCGTCCGTTCATGGTGAAGACCCGTGGCCGGTCCTCCCGCGTGAGGGACTCCTGGCCACGCTCCAGGGAGCGGAGGTAACTGCGGACTTCCGACATCGGATCTCTGTGCCCCCTACACCAGAACAGCATCGGCGGGGGCGCTGACACGTCCCCGTTATTGATCATGACCTGGGTAATGAAACGGCAAAAGGTGATGCCGTGACACTGTCGGCCGCCGCGGGTGGTGACCGGATCACCACCCCCCGGGCCGTCCTTGCGTTTCCTTGTCGCCCCCCTGCCCTGACGTGGGGTCCAAAGGACTCAAACCAGTAGCCTGAGGTCATTGATTCATTGGATGAATCGGGGGAGCAGCCTTTGTTACGGGGGGAACAATCTGATGGCTGATGCGCACCGAGCCGGCCCTGACGCGCTGGACGTGCTCGAACTTCTGGCCCACCGGCAAGCCCCACGGCAGTTCGAGGAGCTGCTTCAGCGCGCGCGCCGCGACGGCGCGTCCGTCAAGAAGTTGGAGAGACTCGACAGGGCCGTGCGCCTGGGCACGGACATCCACGAGCTGTTCGGCCGCGGGCAGCGGCGGGAGGCGGGGCTGACCGCGCTGGTGGACACCGCGCGCGAGCTCTACCACGCGCGCGACCTGGACACCTTGCTCAAGGAAGTCGCCCGGCGGGCCCAGCGGCTGCTGCGCTTCGACCTCGCCTACATCGGCCTCGACGAGGCGGCCCCGGGCACGCGCGCCGGCGCGGCCTCCGGGGGCGGCCTGATGACCATCCGCGCCTCCGAGGGCGACACCACCGCGCTCAACGTCGGGCTGAAGGTGCGCGACAGATCGGGCCTGGGCGCCGCGGTCCTGAGCGAGGGCGCCCCCTTCTGGACCCCCGACTACCTCGCCGACGACCGCATCACGCACGCCGACGAGATCGACGAGGTGGTCCGTGCCGAGGGCATCCGCGCGATCATGGCGGTCCCGCTGTCGTGCTGCGGCACCGTCGTCGGCACGCTCTACGGCGCGGACCGCGAGGTGCGCCACTTCCTGCCGGACGAGATCAGCCTGATGTGCTCGCTGGCCGACGTCGCGGCCGTCGCCATCGAGAAGGCCAGGGCGCTGGACGCGGTCCGGGCCGAGGCCAGGGCGCTGGAGAGGGACAGGGCCGCCGCCCGGGCGGAACTCGCCGAGCGGCGCCGCCTCGAAGCCGTCCACAGCGGTCTGATCGGCCTGGTCCTGGACGGCGGCGATCTGAGCGGCATCGTCGGCGCCTCGGCCGGCGCGCTGCGGGGCACGCTGGCCGTCCGTGACCCCGGCGGCCGGATCCTGGCCGCGACCGGTGAACTGCCCGCGTTCGGCGCGGCGGAGCTGACCGAGGGCGGGCTGGACGCGCACGCCGGGGGCGAGCCGGTGCCGCTGGGCGACGGGGCCTGGATCGCCCCCGTCAGCGCGAGCGGCGAGGACCTGGGAACCGTGCTGTTCGTCCCGGACGAACCGCTCGCGGTCCCGCCCGCGCGGCTCCTCCTCACCGCCAGGACCGTCGCGCTGGCCCTGCTCCTGGAGCGCAGCACGGCCGTGGCCGCGAGCCAGGTCCGCGACGAGTTCCTCGACGAACTGCTGGCCGGCCCGCGACGCCCGTGGCGGCATGTCGAGGAGCGGGCCCGCGCGCTCGCCGTCGATGTCGGCGACCCGCACGTCGTCGTGGTGGCCCGCCCCGAAGGCGGGTCCCAGGGCCGGGCGGTCGTCTGGGCCTCCTCGTACGCCCACCGGAGGCGCGGGCTGAAGAGCACGCACAACGGCTGCATCACGCTGCTGCTGCCGGGCGACGACGCGGAGGCCGCCGCGCGGGCCGTGTGCGACGAACTCTCGCCGCTGCTCGGGCATCCGGTCACGGTGGGCGCGTCCGGGCCGACGACGGGTCTCGACACGGTCCGGCAGGTGTACCGCGAGGCGCAGCACTGCCTCGAGGCGCTCACGGAGCTCGGCAACACCGGTTGCGTCGCCACACCCCGGCAGATGGGCTTCCTCGGCCTGCTCCTGTGCGACACGTACGACACCGACGACTACATCGGCTCCGTCATCGGCGCCGTGCTGGACTACGACACCCAGCGCTTCACGGAGCTCACCCGCACGCTGGAGGCGTACTTCGCCTCGGGCAGCAGCCCGCGGCACGCGGCCAGGTCGCTGCACGTCCACCCCAACACGGTCTCGCGCCGTCTGGAGCGGATCACCGAACTCCTCGGCGCGGACTGGCAGAAGCCCGAGCGCGCGCTGGAGATCCAGCTCGCGCTCAGGCTCAACCGGACACGGCGGATGCTCGCCGAACGCAGCGCGTAGGGGGTGCCCGCACCACCGCCGCGCGGCCCGGCGGAGCGCTCAGCCCGCCCTGCGCTCCTGCCCCCGCGCGGCACTCCGTATCGCCACCGCGTGGGCCGCCGAGACGAGCGTCATGTGGCGGTGCCAGCCGGGGAAGGAGCGGCCCTCGTAGTCGCGTTGGCCCACCTGGTCGCCCACGCGCTCCACGTCGTGGTCGACCCTCGACGTGAGCTTGCTCAGCCGCAGCAGGGAGCTCAGCGGGACGCCCGGCAGGTCGGCGAGCCAGATCCGGGAGGGCCGGCGCCGCCGGTCCGGCCACTCGCCCAGCAGCAGCAGATCGCGCCGGGCGAGCGGCGCCGGTCCGGACGCGGGCTGTGCGAGCCGCACCGGGACCGCCGCGGCGAACGCGGTCAGGCGTACGCCGGGCGCGGTCGGGTGCGTCCAGTCCACCGGCCGGGCCAGGCCCCTGACCGACTCCAGGATCTGCCGGGCGGGGAGGGCGCCGCGGCCGGAGCCGGGCAGGGCGCGGTCGGCGACGGCCAGCTGCGTCCTGTCGTTGATCCGCGCGAGCAGGGGGACTCCCGCGGCCGCGAAGGCCCGTACGGCCGTGCCGGGTTCGTCCAGTTCGGTGTCCAGGATGACGGGCCGGGCCGGCAGCCCCCACAGGCGCGCGGCATCCAGGCCCGTGGCGACGGCGCACTGGGCGGGGGTGGCCTCGTCGATGCCGTCGGGGATCTCCGCCCGGGACCGGCGGCCCTCGTGGTCCAGCCAGTTGGGCGGCAGGAAGAGCCGCCAGTCGACGGGCGCGCTGATCTCCTCGGAGGCGAACCAGGAGCCGTACGCCAGCTGCCCGTTCATCACCTGTCCGAGGTCGGGGACGAACTGGCGGCCCACGCCCACGGAGTGCGTCCCCGCCTTGGGGATCGCCAACGACCGCACCACCCAGGCGCGGTGGGGCGCGGTCCGGCCCAGGAAGCGGGCGAGCTCCGCGCGCATCGACTCCCAGTCCCAGGTGGAGCTGCAGATGAAGTGGTGCAGGCTCTGCTCCGCGGCCGGTCCCCCGTGGACCGTGGCGATGTTGCGGATGGACTTGCGGCCCTCGGCCGCGAGCAGTCCGCTCAGATAGAGATCGGCCTTCTTGCGCTGGTCGCTGCGGCGCAGGGTGGAGAAGAGGGAAGCGCGCAGTTCCGCGTCCCCTCTTCCGTCCGTCCCGTTCCTTCCGGTACGGTCCGGTCCCTGGTGCTGCCCCCGGCGGTCACTAAGACTCAGCACTGCTGCTTGGTTCACGACACTCCGTCCTGCGGCTCGGCCGACTGGCGACTGAGCTTTCAACGGTGGTCGTCGGGCGTGGGGAAGACGAGGTGCGGCGGTCACCCAACCGCGGGCCGGGGAGGTTCCGGGAGCACAGCGGCGGCTCAGCCGCCCGCCGCCCAGGAGATCGTGTGGTCCGTCGCCATCAGCGTGACGATGACGACCAGGTCCGCCGCGCCCAGCGCGAGGCCGAGGGCCGCGCGGCCTTTACGGGTCGTGCCGCGGGTGAGGGCGAGGACGGCGAGGGTCAGGGCGACGGGGCCCAGGACCAGATTGAAGATCAGCAGCCCCGGCAGGCCCAGGACGAAGGACCAGACGGCCATGGTGTCCGGTACGCCGCGGCGGGCGCGCGGGGCCGGGGCGGCCGGCCGTGAAGTGGCCGCGCGCCGCCGTTCGTTCAGGGTCGTCGTCATCGTCACCGCTCCCTCGTGCGCTCGCGGACCGCGAAGGCCAGCAGCCAGAGGGCGATGGCGCCCGCCGCCGGGAGCAGGACGGGGAGCGGGGTGTGTGCCGCGGCGCCCACCAGGACTCCCAAGAGGAGCAGGGCCGCTATGAGGAGGATCATTTCCAGTCCTTCCCTGGGCAGGGGGTGAACGGTTGGAATGACAACTGTTCACTGAAAAGAGCGTACCGTGCCTGGCGTCATCCGGCAAACAGTTGTTTACTGAACTTCATGAGCAACTCCCTCGGCGTCCGTGAGGCACAGAAGCGGAAGACCCGGCAGGCCCTTCTCGACGCGGGGCTCGGGCTGTTGGCGGAGCAGAGCCTGAGCAGCCTCGGGCTCCGCGAGGTCACCCGGGCCGTGGGGGTGGCCCCCGCGGCCTTCTACCGGCACTTCCGGGACATCGGTGACCTCGGGGTGGCCCTGGTCGAGGAGTCGCTGGGCAGCCTGCATGTGATGATCCGCGCGGTCCTCGCCGAGCAGACGGACGCGGAGGAGGTCATCGACCGGAGCGTCGAGGTGGTCGCCGAGCACGTGCGGCGGTACCCGGCGCACGTCCGGTTCGTCGCGCGCGAACGCCACGGCGGCGTACGGGCCGTACGGGAGGCCATCGCGGCGGAGCTGGCGCGCTTCGGGGACGAGGTCGCGGAGGCGCTCGGCGCGCAGGACGAGTCGGAGGGGTGGAGCGCGGCGGACGTCCGGATGCTGGCCGGGCTGTACGTCGACCACCTGGTGATGACGGCCTCGGCCTTCCTGGAGGCGGAGCCGGGGGAGCGGGGGCGGATCGCGGACGCGGCCCGCCGGCAGCTGCGGCTGATCAGCCTCGGGCGCCGCCACTGGCGGGATGCCTGAGCGCTCCGCTGGGAGTGCGGTCATTCGACTGCGGGTGCGTCGTGGCTGGTCGCGCCCACGCGGCGGAGCCGCAGATCGGCGCTTCCCCGCGCCCCTTACGGGGCGCGATTCCGCTTAGGTTCGTAGCGTCCCGAAGGAGCGCGGGGAACCGCACGGCCAGCCACGGCGCACCCGCAGACGACGTACCGGACTTCCAGCGGAGCGCTCAGTGGGTCCTGGCGGGGCGGCCGAGGGAGATTGCCACCCGCCAGCCCCGTCCGCCCGAGCCGCCGAGGACCGCGATGCCCACCCCCGAGACCGAGGAGCGCTGCCCGGTCACGTAAGTGGCGTCGCTCAGCCGGGCGTTGACGTTCGGGTCGGTCGTGTAGCAGCCGCGGCTCCCGGGAGTGGCGTCGACGGCGCGCACCGGGCCGCCGCCCGAGGGGACGTCCGTGTCGATCGTCGTGACGAGGACGCCCGGCCTGCAGACCGCGTGGTCCAACGGGCCCGGCGCGCGCGCCTCCAGGGTGATCGCGCGGGTGCGGGAGAGCGGGACGACGGCCAGCTTGGGGCCGCCGCGGACCGAGGTCGGGGTCAGTCGCACGACGTGCCGCCCCGCCCCGCGGACGCAGCTCACCTGGCCCACGCCCAGCCAGCCCAGCTTCCACTTGTGCCAGGCGAGGAAGTCGTTGGAGGGGCCCCAGTCCTCGTCCATCGGGTCCCAGTGGCCCACGGGCGTCCGCACCCGCCCGCCGGGGTCCGTGGCGTAGAGGTCGGGAAGGCCGAAGCTGTGGGCGTTCTCGTGGGCGAGGACGCGGAACGGGCTGTCGCCGGTCTGTCTGCTCCAGATGAACGAGACGTTCTTGAAGGGGGCCCCGTCGCGGCTGGTGAGCCCCGTGGGCGCGCCCGCGAAGGTCACGGACCGCACGTCCTGGGTGGCGGGCGGCCCGGCGTTCGGGGCGACCAGCACGTTGATGAGGTCGAAGCGCCGGAAGTCGACCTTCCGGTCGACGGCGGCGAGGATCTCCCGGGCCATCGCGTGATAGCCGCTCCCGCTGCCCGTGTCGAACGGCGCGCCGCGCGTGATGCCGTACGCGGCGTACGGGCGGGACATCCGGATCCAGCGCGGCACGGGCGTCGAGCGGTAGTCGAGCCGCCCGTACGAGCTGGTCCGGTAGAAGTCCGCGACCGCCGGGAAGAACTCGGCGTACCGCTCCCGGGGGCTGATCCGGGCGCGCGCGTCGGGGAAGTCGACGAAGAGCGTGACGGCGCGCACCGTGCCGTGCGACCGGGCGTAGCCGGGCGGGGTGCGCGCGGACTCGGAGACACCATCGAGGGCGCCGGGGAGCGCGCAGGGGCCGTGCGGGTGGAGGCCGCCCGGGGCCACCCCTACGGCCCCGGTGCCGCCGAGCGCGACGGCCGGGCCCTCCCGGTCGGGCAGCGGCGCGGTGAGGGCGAGCGCGGTCAGCACCGTGACCGCCATGGCCAGGGATCTCATGCCGGGTACCTCCAGGCGCGGCCGCGTCCGGCCGCTCTCTGTGATCACCCTGAGCCGCCGCACGCGGACGCGCTTCCCGGCCGTGGCAGATGGGGGTGGCGGCCCGGAGCGGACCGGCAGTGACGCAGGTCACACCCGGCACCCGAAATAAACGGGGAGGCTCTCCCCGTTTAGTCTTTCGTCCGGGCGAAGCGGGGAAACACTCCCCGCTTACGGCCCGGCACGCAGAGCCGGAACCCCACAGGGACAGCAGGAAGAAGAGGAAGGAGCGCCACCCGTGGCCACCACCGCCCAGCCCCGCCTCCGCGCGGACGCCGTGCGCAACCGGGAGCGGATCGTCGCCGCCGCCCGCGAGGTGTTCGTGGAGCACGGGGTCGACACCTCGCTCGATTTAATCGCTCGACGGGCCGGGGTCGGAAATGCCACGCTGTACCGGCACTTCGCGGATCGCGCCGAGCTGATCCGTCATGTCACCCTCTTCGTCCTGGACCGCCTCGCGGACCGGGCGGAGGCAGCACGAGCCGAGGAGCCCGATGCTTTCCACGCGCTGAGCCGCTTCGTCCACGCCGCCGTGGACGAACGGGTGGGGGCGCTGTGCTCGCTCTTCGCCGAGAGCGTCGATCCGACTCACCCCGACCACATCGCGGCGAGTGAGCGCCTCGACAGCGCCCTCGAAGAGCTGATGGCCGCGGCCCGCGCGTCGGGCCAGCTGCGCGCCGACGTCGCCCTCGGCGACGTGATGATCGCGCTGGCCCAGCTGACCAGACCGCTGCCGGGCAAGGGCTGTGCCACCTTCGACGAGTTCGTGCACCGGCACGTCCAGGTGTTCCTCGACGGCCTGATGGCCCCGGCCCGTTCCGAACTCCCCGGCACCGCCGCCACTTTGGAGGATCTGCGCCGCAAGGAGTGCTGCGGATGACCGTGGTCGCCCCCCTGCAGACTTTCCCCCCACCACCTCGACTCGCCGTCCCGAACCACGCACCGCTGAGGTAGACACCCCATGCCAAACGTCACCACTCCCGACCCCAGGCGCTGGAAAGCGCTGATATTCATCGCGCTGGCCCAGCTGATGGTGGTCCTCGACGCGACCATCGTGAACATCGCGCTGCCCTCCGCCCAGGCCGACCTCGGCATCTCGGACGGCAACCGGCAGTGGGTCATCACCGCCTACGCGCTGGCCTTCGGCGGGCTCCTGCTCTTCGGCGGCCGGATCGCCGACCTGTGGGGCCGCAAGCGCACCTTCGTCATCGGCCTCGTCGGCTTCGCCATCGCCTCCGCGCTCGGCGGCGCCGCGATGAACACGGGCATGCTGCTCGGCGCCCGCGCCCTGCAGGGCGTCTTCGGCGCGCTGCTCGCGCCGGCCGCGCTGTCGCTGCTCGCCGTGACGTTCACCGACGCGAAAGAGCGCGCCAAGGCGTTCGGCGTCTTCGGTGCCATCGCCGGTGCGGGCGGCGGCGTCGGCCTCATCCTCGGCGGCGTCTTCACCGAGTACCTGAACTGGCGCTGGACGTTCTTCGTGAACATCCCCTTCGCCGTCGTCGCCGCGGCCGGTGCGATCGCCGTGATCCACGAGCCCGCCGACAGCCGCAACCCCTCGAAGCTGGACATCCCCGGCGTCGTCCTGGCGACCCTCGGTCTGGTCTCGCTGGTCTACGGCTTCACCCGCGCCGAGTCCGACGGCTGGGCCGCCGGTGCCACCATCGGCCTGTTCATCGCCGCCGCCGTGCTGCTGAGCGCCTTCCTGGTGGTCGAGTCCAAGGTGAAGTCGCCGCTGCTGCCGCTGCGCGTGCTCGCCGACCGCAACCGCGGCGGTGTCTACGCCTCGCTCGGCCTCGCGGCCATCGCGATGTTCGGCCTGTTCCTCTTCCTCACCTACTACATGCAGGTCGCGCTGGCCTACAGCCCGGTCAAGACCGGTCTCGCCTTCCTCCCGATGATCTTCACGATGATCGCCGGGTCGACGCAGATCGGCGCGCGCCTGATGACCCGCGTCGCACCGCGCTGGCTGATGGGTCCGGGCTTCCTGCTCGCGGGTGTCGGCCTGCTCTGGCTCACCCGGATCGACCTGGGCACCTCGTACACCACGGGCATCCTGCCTGGCCTGCTGCTGATGGGCCTCGGCATGGGCACGGCCTTCATGCCCGCCATGAGCCTGGCCACGCACGGCATCCAGCCGCGCGACGCCGGTGTCGCCTCCGCGATGGTCAACACCTCCCAGCAGGTCGGCGGCGCCATCGGCACCGCGCTGCTCAACACCATCGCGGCGAGTGCCAGCACCGCGTACGCCAAGTCCCACGTGACCGGTGTCGCGACGCCCACGGCGCAGAAGATGCTCGCCCTCCAGTCGAGCGTGCACGGCTACTCCGTCGCCATCTGGTGGGCGGTCGGCATCCTCGGCCTCTCCGCGCTGATCGCCTTCTTCGCGATCAACACGGGCCACCAGGGCGGCCCCGCCGCCACGTCCGGTGACGGGAACGCCGAGGACGCCGAGGACTTCGTCCCGGTGATGGCCCACTGACGCCGAACTGACGCCTGCTCGGCTCAACATGAAGGCCCCCTGCCGTCGCTTCCGTTCTAGTGGTCGTCGCAACACCCCAGTTCAGGGGATGCGATGGACTTCGAGATTCGGGAACAGCGGAAGCCTCAGGGGCCCCGCAGG